>JAQICW010000725.1 GCA_027858355.1 Desulfobacula sp. | reverse complement strand
ATCCCCATGGAAAAGTCTTCTGTGTCCTCAGCTCACTCGGTGGTGAAACACTTTTCAATTATTTTCTCAGGAGACCTCGGATGCACAGATACACCCATTTTACCCGACCCGGACCCACCTGGCACCTGTGATCTTCTTGTTCTGGAATCCACCTATGGCGACAGAAATCATACCAACAGAAAAGACAGAGTCAACGCCTTGGAAAGATTGCTCAATAAAGCCCTTGCCGACAAAGGCATTGTTTATATTCCCGCATTTTCCCTTGGAAGAACCCAGGAGCTGATCTATGAGCTGGACCGGATTGGAACAAAGGTTCCCGTGTTTGTGGATTCTCCCCTTGGGCTTAAAATTACAAAAATTTATTCAGCCCTTGAACAATTCTGGGATAAAGAGGCAATGGCTCTCAAGGCAAAGGGCGACCACCCCATTGATTTTAAGAATCTCTATGCAGTTGAAAAATACCGGGATCATAAAAAGCTGATGGATATCAAAGGCCCAGCCATAATCCTGGCCGGCAGCGGCATGTGTACAGGGGGCCGCATTGTAGATCATCTGGAACATGGACTTGAAGATCCAGCAAATCACATCTTTTTTGTGGGATACCAGGCAAAGGGAACACCTGGAAGGCTTATGATTGAAAAACAAACTCCTGTTAGAGCAGGCATCCATACTCTTACAGGATATTCAGCCCATGCCGATCAGAACATGCTGGTCAACTGGGTGAAATCCATGCCCGCGCCACCAGGAGAAATCCGGCTTGTGCATGGGGAGAGCCGCGCCCGCCAAGCCCTTGCCCGAGCATTGGGGTTGTAGTCCTGTCCCCAGACAACGACAATAAGGAAAGCCCATACACGATTCCAGGCAAAATCTCTGGATGTTTTATTAGACCGTATTAAAGAAGCCATTGCATTATGTGTCCAGGTTGATGACATTCTCATGCCCAATCAATTTGTGGGCTTTCAACGAATATCGGTTTTTGTATGACACAATATCCATCGCTACAATGAATATAATCCTAATCCAGCCTGCTGATAAATAATAGGAATCCAACATATTACATGGAAAGAGCTGATTGATTCTGACCCCCAAATGCTTACAATGCTGTTTTTGACCCCAAAAAGCAGGCCCTAAGAGGAAAAAACACCCCAGATTGGAACGATATTCCCATAAAAACAAATACTTATCACGACCCGTTATCGACCCCCTAAAAAAGACAACAACGCCCATAAGCCAACCCCAATTATGACAATAAAAGATCTTCAAATTTTCATAGACCAAGGCGAATCCGAACAGCTTGAGTTCAAAATGTCTTTTGGAAAAGAGACCATAGAAGCTTTGTCAGCTTTTGCCAACAGCTTGGGCGGAACAGTTTTGATAGGCATCAGTGACAAAGGTGAAATTGTTGGGGCAGCAACGACACAGGAAAGTATACAGCAATGGGTCAACCAGATAAAACATTCGACTTCCCCCGCCATTGTTCCTGATATTGAGCAGTTGACACAGAACGGCAAGACAATCGTCTGCTTATCGGTCATTTCATACCCGATCAAACCAATCAGCTTTAAAGGAAAATATTATAAAAGGGTTCATAACTCGAATCATCTTATGGATTTAAGTGAAATTGCCAATGAACATTTGAAAACAATCAATCTCAGCTGGGATTTTGCAAGGGATCCAAATCACACCATCAGTGATATTTCATTGGATAAAGTGAACCGATTTATCGAAATTTCAAATCGTTATCGGGATTATCCTATTACTGATGATCCTTTGATCGTGCTCAAAAAATTTGAATTATTGCGTGAGAATTCAATCTCTTTTGGCTGCTTTCTTTTATTTTGCAACCAATCATCCCTAATCTCCACGATTGATGCTGGCCGCTTTGATTCGGAAACAATTATTCGAGATAATTTAACAATTCGAGATGATCTCTTTTCAGAGGTGGAAACATGTATGGCCTTTGTGAAGAAGCACATCAGCAAACGATTTGTCATATCAGGGAAACCTGAAAGAGATGAGGTCTGGGAATATCCACTTGAAGCTGTCAGGGAAATCATCGTCAACATGATTGTGCACAGGGATTACCGGGCGCAAGGCGACTCCACCATAAAAATATTTCAGAGTCGAATCGAATTTTTTAACCCCGGCCCTTTGCCCAAGGGCCTTAATATGCAGGATATCCTTTCAGGAAGGATGGCATCCAATCCCAGGAATAAGCAGATTGCAGCCATCTTCAAAGAAGCAGGAATAATTGAAAAATATGGATCAGGCATCAAACGGGTCCACCAGGCAATGGCGGATATCGGGTCATCAGAGCCGATTTTTGAGATATTGGGTGATAATTTTAAAGTGACGCTGTTTCCAATCATAGAAACAAAAAGTGGCGGAGTAAGTGGCGGAGTAAGTGGCGGAGTAAGTGGCGGAGTAAGTGAATTATTTGATTTCATCAGAGCCAATCCCGGGCTGAAAACAAAAGAGATTAAAGCAGCGATGGATCTGCCCCAGAGAACCATAGAGCGATGGCTCAGAGAGCTTCGGGAACAGCACAAGATCAGGTTTCAAGGTGCTCCAAAGACGGGTGGTTATTATCCAATTGAATAAAGATTTTAAGCCCATTGAGAAATACTGCGGCTTAAAATGCAGTTTTTGACCCCAAAAAGCAGGCTCTAAGAGGAAAAAACACTCCAAATTGGAACGATTTCCTCATAAAAATAAACACTTATCGGGGTCAGACCCCGTTATAAACAGTAAACACTTATCGGGGTCAGACCCCGTTATAATCAGACCCCGTTATAAACCCCACGATTTCGGATACCGCTACGACTATCTCTGGGCAAAGGGGGTCGACGGCACCCTGTACAAATACGGCAATGGCCATGGTCAGCAATTCTGGGACACCATTTTCAAGGATGTAGGCAACGCGGTCAACGGTATGGCCGTCATTAATACCCTGAGCTGAGTCGCCCTGTCCACGGCCGGGTGGTGGGCCTGGCGCAACAACCGCAAACGCAATGCCACGGAGCTGATACCCATGAATCATAAAAAAATAGCAGATCAATTAATAAAACACGAAGGCCTGCAATTAAAACCATACCATTGCCCTGCAGGAAAGCTCACCATTGGGGTCGGCAGAAATCTTGAGGATAAAGGCATCACTGAAAAAGAAGCCGTAATGCTTCTTGAAAATGATATTCAGGAGTGCCTTGAAGACCTAAGAACAATCTTCCAGGCATTTGATCTGCTGCCGGATTCAGTACAGCAGGTGCTTGTGGATATGCGGTTTAACCTGGGGTACAAAGGCTTCCGGTCTTTTAAAAAAATGATCAGCGCCGTCAAAAACCTGGATTTTAACCAGGCTGCTCTGGAGATGAAGGATTCCCAGTGGTATTCCCAGGTGGGCCAGAGAGCCGAAATCCTCATGACAATGATGAAAGAAACCCAACACCCGAAATCAAGTGCCCAATAACGACAACAAGGCAAGCCTGACCCCAGGCAGTTTACTGACCCCAGGCAGTTTATGGATAGGTTCCCTGGAGGGAATGGAAGAAATGCAAGTTTTGTTTGCAGTTTCGCCTTTGAGATGGTAATATAAAATATGGTTAAAAAAGAATTTACCAAGATGATTAGCCCGTCGGAAGATGACAGACTCAGGCTAAAAATTGAGACAGAAAAAGGTAAAGTTGTTGACATAGTTGTTCAATATGAAGCCAAATTTGATGAGGAATGGCACCCAATAGTAAGATATGATTGTTCACATGGTTTCCTGCATAGGGATGTTATGTCGCCCGGCGGCAAGAAGGAGAAGTACCCCTTGGACATTCCTGACTTAAAAACCGCCTTGCTTTATGCGGAACAGGATATCAAGGATAGATGGAAGTGGTATCGGGATCGATATAGAAGGAGATTAAGGAAATGAGGAAAGACGAGATTGTGGGGAAAAATATCTCATTGGTGTTTGATTTCTTGAGCTATTTAACAGACCATCCTGAATTGATAGAAAAGTTGCCGGAGGGGTGTGAATTAGAATTTTTTGACAAGGATTTTCCGTTAATTGAACCAGAGATAATTGTTGAGGGCGCAGAAAAAACCTTTTTGAAAGTTGGGCATACCTTTAACCTTGCCACCTGATATATGGTTCTTGCAACAAATTTTTATAGTGACAAAGAATTTTCCAAAAGAAGAGATTTATTCCCTTACTGATCAAATACGAAGGTCATCTCGTTCTGTTGGTGCAAATTTATGTGAAGCCTGACCCCAGGCACTCTTGGGGTCAGACCCCGCTATTAAAAAAACGTAATTAGACAAATCGTTGACAGGAAAAAGATAAAATTGATTTTTGTGTCTGAAGAATTCGGTAATAAAGTAGAAATTATTGTTCTCCCCCTGAAAGAAGAAAAAAAAATATCAGTTGAATACATGGCAGTA
>JAQICW010000355.1 GCA_027858355.1 Desulfobacula sp. | reverse complement strand
GGTTACATGAAAGAAGGATTAAACATAAAAGTGCCGGATGTGGAAGACCAGACCCATGACAGGGAAATCTTCTCCATATCAGGGCTGGATCAATATACCCTTGGCAGTTTTCTGGTTGAACAAAAAACAAGGTATTCCAGGGAAACTCAATTTTATCCAATTATCAAGGCCATGGGAAGCCTTCCCTTTGGAGAAAAAGGTAGATTTGAATATGAAAAAATGGTGGGCATTGCCAACCCTGTAATTGATGCAGCCAGAACCATTGTATCTAAAAAACAATTGCCTCCTGTTGCCCTGGAAATAAATATAGACGGCTTGATAGTTTCAGCAAATTTCACGGATGTAAGAGAGGATGGGATGTATTCCTTAAGTTTTGGAAAGCTCAATAGTGCAAGATTGCTTTCAGGCTGGATCAGGCATCTGTTTTTAAATATCTGTGCTCCTCCTGAGTGCCCTAAAGAAACCATTCTTATCGGGCGGGACCCAAAAGGGAAAAAGCCCATTGTAACCTTTTTGTTTCCTGCTTTGGAATCGGTTGCTCTTAAATATTTCAAGGAGTTGATTCAAATTTATGATAAAGGGAGGAAGCGCCCTTTTTATTTTTTCTGCGAAACATCCTGGTTATTTGCACAGGCACTGTTAAAGGAAAAATTTGAGCCGGACCTATCAGAACTGGACACTTCAGAATGGAATCCATTCGAGCATGAGAGAGATTTGATATTTAAAGCCATGAATAGAGCAAAGGCCAGCTGGTATGGCGGGTATTATCAAACAGGGGAAAAGGAAAACCGATATGTCTCTCTTTGTGTTGAAAATAACGACCCTTTTGAAAGTGTTGACAAACTGATTTCCTCAGGTTTTGCCCAAAACTCCTTAACCGTGTATAAACCCTTACTGGAAAATCTGAAAATAACATGATGAAGCCTCTGGACCCCTTTATAATAAATCTTGAAAAAACCACCCTGATCGAAGCCAGTGCCGGGACGGGGAAAACATATACCATTACCACTCTTTATTGTCGTCTTGCGGCCATGGGGTATCCTGTGGAATCCATTCTGGTGGTAACGTTTACAGAAGCCGCCGCAGCAGAACTCAAATTGAGAATACGATCACGCCTTTTTAATACCCTTGTAAGCCTTTTAGAAAAACAGTGTGACAGCGAAGATGACCTGGCTGGGTTTCTCCGCAGCCATGAAAAATTGCCCCTGGTCTGTCAAAGACTGCAGCACGCATTAAATAGTTTTGACCAGACGTCCATCATGACCATCCACTCTTTTTGTCTCAAGATATTAAAAGAGAATGCATTTGAAAGCCATTCCCTTTTTGATATTGAGCTTATGCCGGACCGATCGCTATTTTTAAGACAGGTCAGCTATGATTTTTTCATGGGTCATGTTAACAATCTGGATACCTTGTTTTTATCCTATTTGAACCAGCGGCAGATAAAACCGGAAAGCTTTGCTGCATCCTTTGGCCCGTTTGTTTCAAGGGCAGACCTTGTTTGCAAACCCATATCTGCAAGTTTTGAAAATATCTTTGGCCCATACAGAAAAACCTTAAAGAAAATCCATGATATCCTTTTGACAAGGGACAATGAAATCATCGAGTTAATCCAGAACCACCAAGGAATTGATAAAAGAAGTTATACTAAAAAAAATGTACCTGCCTGGCTTGAAGCCTCTTGTCTGAAAATAGATCAACAAGGTGTGGATACGTTTTTTAAAATGACAGAAGATGGGGATAGCCTTTATAAATTTACTCAGACAAGATTGGAACTAAAAACAAAATTCGGCGAGATGCCGCCTGAGCATGAATTTTTTGATTTATGCGAGCTTCTGCTTTCTTTTTATAAGGTGTTTGAAAATAATCTTATCAGCCTGAAAATTGAATTTTTAGCTTTTTTCAACAAAGAGCTGGATAAAATGAAGAAAGCCCAGGGCATCTGTTTTTTTGACGATCTTGTCAATGATCTTGCAAAAGCCCTTGAAACAGAGGATGCGCACAATCTTCAAAAGGCTGTTAGACAAACCTATAAAGCCTGCCTCATTGATGAGTTCCAGGATACAGACCCACGGCAATATGATATTTTTTCAAAGTTTTTTTCCCTGCAAGGCACCCCGTTTTTTATGATTGGAGATCCCAAACAGGCTATTTATGCCTTCAGGGGGGGAGATATCTTTGCTTATTTAAAAGCCTCTAAAGAAAGTGATCAAAAATTTACCCTTGAAAAAAATTACAGGTCAGCACCTTTGCTTGTTCGAGGGATTAATGAGGTTTTTTCAGACAGTATTAATCCCTTTCTCTACGAACCCATTGAGTTTTTAAAGGTCAAAACTCCAAAAACAGCAAAGAATTTTCTGGTTGACAATAAAGAGTTTGTTCCGCCTTTGCAGTTTTGTTTTATAAAAAGAGAGGGCCAGGCCCTTGACTATCAGGGTTTTATCAGCAAAGACACTGCAGCCGGGATTATTCCAAAAATTGTGGCAACAGATATATTGGCTTTACTGCAATCAGATAAATCATTGTTAGACAAGGGCAGCAATGGCACGAATCCTCAAAAGATCGGCCCTGAAGATATTGCAGTGCTTGTCCGGACAAACAAGCAGGCAGAACAGGTACAAAAAGCCTTGTCTGATCTTAATATTCCTTCATATCTGTCAAAAACAGGATCTGTTTTTGACTCCAGTCAGGCCATTGATCTGCATGATATATTATGGGCGGTGAATAACCCTGATAATAAAGGCTATATCAATGCAGCCCTGTGTACTTCAGTGTTTGGTTTTTCATCGGATAAGATTGTCAGCCTTGATAAAAAAGAAGATCTGTTTTTCAAGTGGCAGGATCGGTTCAGAGAGTATAAACAAATCTGGGAAACTAAGGGGTTTGTCTCCATGGCCATGGCCCTTTTTCATTCTGATGAAGCATTCTTAAAGGGAAACTTGAGCCTTGACGAAAGGGGGATGACCAATTTTTATCATTTGATTGAATTGATTTCACAAGCCTGTCTAAAACAGCAGCTATCTCCATATTATTTATTGAAATGGTATGCCCGGCAATTGTTCAAAGACCTGAGGGACGAATTTGCAGATGAGCTAAGGCTGGAAAGCGATAAAAAAGCTGTGGCCATTGTCACCATTCATAAAAGCAAAGGGCTTGAGTATCCAGTTGTTTACCTTCCATATCTCTGGGAAGGACCGCGAAAGCCCCCAAAAGAAAACATCCTTTTCCATGATCCTGAAAAAAATTACCAGTTGACTCTTGATCTGGGGTCAACTGATCTTGAAAATTCTCAAACCCATTTTGAAAAAGAAGACAGGGCAGAACAAAGAAGGTTGTTATATGTGGCTCTAACAAGAGCCTCTGCCATGTGCAGGATCATCTGGGGCGGGTTTAAATCAGTGGAGACCTCGGCTCTTGGCACCCTGCTGCATTCCCATGACTGCAAAGATGATCAATTAATGATCAAGGATCTGGAACAGCTTGGAACCCTTGCAGATCAAAGCATTCTTTTGCAGCACTATTTTGATGAATTATCCAATGGGTTTATAGACAGATCAGATTCATTAAATCCTGTTTTGTCTGCCGAAAAAATTACCCGCGATATCAAGGCCTCCTGGAAAATGTCAAGCTTTTCAGCTATTGCCCTTTCCCAGAACCAGGAAGTCTTGCCGGAAAAGGAGAAGTCAGATGGTGATAGAGCCAGACCTATTATAACCCTTGCCCAATTCCCCAAAGGTGCAGGATCAGGTGATCTGTTTCATTCTATTTTTGAAACACTTGATTTTACCATGGGTTCAGAGGAAATCTTTAAACTGGTTCAATCAAAATTTGACATATTTGGTTTTCTGGGCACAGAAATGATTCAAATGGCTGATAAATCTGTAAAAGAGGTGCTTGAAACAAAACTTGTGGACGAAACATCAGGGTTTTATCTGAAAGATATCCTTTCGGATCAAAGGTTTAACGAGCTTGAGTTTGCTTTCCCGGTGCGGGCTTTTAAGATGTCATCTGTACAAAAGGCCTTTGAACAATCAGATGTGAAATTTAAAACATCAGGGTATATAAACAAACTTTCCCAATTGACTGCTCAATCCTTTAAAGGTTTTATAAAGGGGTTTATTGATCTTGTGATACGACATAAAGACAAATGGTATATTGTTGATTATAAATCCAATTATCTGGGTGATACCTATGATCAATATTCACAGACTGCCATGTTTGATGCCATGTCAGACCACCACTATTTTCTGCAATACCATATCTATCTTGTGGCCCTGCACAGGTATCTTGGCCTGCGATTAAAAGATTATGATTACGACACCCATATTGGTGGCATTTTCTATTTGTTTATCCGGGGCATGCATCCGGATTTTGCCTCACAATATGGTGTGTTTTATGATCGCCCGGCAAAAGCTGTAATCAATTATCTGTCAGATAATCTATAGGATAAGTTTATAGGCAAGAGAGCTGGATCTCTTTTTTGTGTTTTAGGTTGACAAAAAGGAAGTTCCTATCCTAATTAAATAGAGAAAAAATGAAACCTATAAAAAAAAATATCCAATATGGTAGTATTTGTATTTTAGGAATTGGGTTTGATCAAAATTCTTCTTTTCAAAAAGGTGCATCCCTTGCACCCAATCGAATCAGGGAAAGCTATTTTTCTGAATCCTCCAATCTATGGTCGGAAAAAGGCTTAGATCTCGGATCTGTAAAGCATTTATACGATTTAGGAAATATTGATTTTAAAATAGGCATGGATGATTTTAATCACATCACAAATTCGGTTAAAGCCGTCCTTGACCAGAGGAATCATCTGATTTGTCTTGGCGGAGACCACTCCATAACCTTTCCTGTCATAAAGGCCTATGCCCAAAAATATGATTGTCTTAACATCCTTCACCTTGATGCCCACCCGGATCTGTATGACAGCCTGGAAGGAAATATTTATTCCCATGCCTGTCCTTTTGCCAGAATCATGGAAAAAAAACTGGCAAAAAGACTTGTTCAGGCAGGGATCAGAACCATGACCGGACATCAGCGGGAACAGGCCCAAAAGTTTGGCGTAGAAGTTAAAGAAATGAAAGATGGAATTAATTGGCTGGATGACCTTGAATTTGACGGGCCTGTATATTTATCCCTTGATTTAGATTGCCTGGATCCGGCTTTTGCCCCGGGTGTTTCCCATCATGAACCCGGCGGAATGACAACCCGGCAGGTCATTGATATAATTCATCGTCTAAAGGGAAAAATCATCGGCGCTGATATTGTTGAATACAATCCAGACAGGGATCTTGGTTCAATGACATCCATGGTGGCTGCAAAACTCTTAAAAGAAATCATTGCACGGATACATGAAGATACACGATAATAGCCAAAACTGTTACTCTCGCTATCGCTCAAACACTTGGCTGTCTTAACGCTTCACTGCGTCAAGACCCTGTACAGAAGTCCAATCAACGATTTCACGATACCGCCTTTACATCAAACAATTGACGAAATACTATCCGAATTCAAGAATCAGACAATCCTGCAAAGTTCTTCCAGGGGATGAACAAAATAATTTTTGTGATGTAAAAAGATTTTCGAAACATGTTTCTTATGCGAATCTCTATCTCCAATGATATTGAATGGGAATTTAAATATTTTGATTTTGCTTTCGGCTATATAATGGAATATTCTTTTGAAGATTCAAGCTTGTGAATGACAAGTATGGTCACCAGGTGGGCGACGATGCCCTATGCAGCTTTATCAAAGCTATCCAGAACACCCTTCGGCCTTATGACCTCTTGGGCAGATATGGTGGAGAAGAGTTACTATTGGTTATGCCCGATTCTACCATGTCGGCCGAAGAAGGTTTATACGAGCGTTTGAGAGCAAAAATAGCCGATAATAAAATGATGACAAGATCAGGTGGGGTCAGTATCACAGTCAGTATCGGCATTACAAGCAGTACAGGGGATGAGACAGTAGAGGCAATGATTGCGAAAGCCGATGCCGCCTTGTACAGGGCTAAAGAAAATGGGCGTAACCAAGTAGTTTTTACTCGATAATAATGATAATCCTTCTTTTTTGGATTAGGATCGACCACCATATTTTGTGATTGCGAAGAATAATCTTTTGTAGCCAGGCATTCAAATATATGAGCCGCAGGCATCATTCCTGGCCGTTCTTCCAGAGTGTTTTTTAATATATAAAAAAATTATTCCACGGATTAGACTCAAGTATTATCCTATCCTTGATGTTTTGAAATGTTTAGCTGATTTATCCGGAATTAAAATTTATTTTTCAGCAAACTGACTGATACAATCCAGCAATTCTTTCATGGAATAGGGTTTTGGTAAAACAGCATCAAAATTACTCTGCTCAAGAAACCAGGGGGTTCCAGACATTCCCACAACCGGAGTTGATTTTTTAATTTTATTTCGCAGATAATCAAGAACTTGATCACCGGAAATACCAGACATTTTGATATCAGTAAGAATTAAACTGTACTCATTATTTTCTATTTTCCGGATACCCTCTTCACCATTGGCAGCCATATCAACACCATAGCCATTTCTTGACAGGATTCTTTCCAATAACTTCAAGATAGAAATTTCATCATCTATTATAAGAATAGGCTTTTTTGTTGGGTAGCTTTTCATTATTGATCCTGTATTTTTTTACTCTGACTTAAAACATGCTAAAGGTCAATAAAATATAAAGCTGAATAAGTCCTGATCAATTTCATTATAATATTCGACTCCTTGTTGAAATTGTCGTTCATCTTCTTCAGACCAGGTATCAGCAAGAGGATCAAGGTCGTCATATGTCCTGAAATCAGGTTTGAATGACACACCTGCGGCAACTGTTAATATCTTCTCGTAGAGGTTCAAGATGTCTTCCATAAG
>JAQICW010000321.1 GCA_027858355.1 Desulfobacula sp. | reverse complement strand
GAAGAGACCGGTCCTCATCATCAACCAGCATAATCCTCATTTTTCCCACAATAAACCTCCCCAATTTTTATTGATTTACAGTCGGCAGACTGATCACAAATGTCGTGCCCACATTTTGTTCACTTATTACTTCCATGGTCCCGCCAAAACTTTCTATAATCCCGTAACAAACGGAAAGTCCTAACCCCGTCCCATGACCCACAGGTTTTGTTGTAAAAAAAGGAGCAAATACTTTTTCAATATTTTCCGGACTGATACCGATTCCGTTGTCAGTAATTTTTATCTCAAGCCTGTTTCCACTGTGCCTGTTGCTCTCAATGCTCACCGCTCCCCCAAATGAACCGTGGAGGTTTATAACTGCATCCATGGCATTATTAAAAAGGTTAAGTATCACCTGCTGGAACTGGGAGGGATCACCCATAAATGCAGGAGAATCTTTTGAAATATTTTTTATAATTTCAATTCCGCTGACCATGGCTTTTTTTTCAACCATGTGAATAATCTCAGGGATGATTTGGCAGGGATTCAAAGATTGCTCTTTTATCTCATTTTTTCGTCCAAATTTTAAAATGGCATGGGTGATCTCAGAGCATCGGTTCACCTGTAGTTTTATCTGGTCCAATGAGTCTTCAATTTCGTTCATATCTTCAATTTTTTCAACATCAATATTGCCGGTCACATCTTCCAGCAGAGTTTCTATCAAGGCTTGTTCACTTTTAATAATTTGAAGGGGATTGTTTATTTCATGGGCAAACCCGGCTGCCATTTCCCCGATTTCCGCTAGCTGGGTGGCCCGGATCAGCTGGTGCCCCAGGCTTTCTTTTTCCTGTCCCAGGTGCTCGATCCTTTTCACGATACGTTCCGTCATATAGACGGCCATGATGATAATGACGGCCCCGCCGATGATCATAATGATCAGACTGATATATAATGCTGAATAAAGCGATTTAAATGCATCCTTTTTTTCCTGCCTGACCACTAGAAGCCAGTCTTGATTTTTGAGCCCGACTGTTGCATATAAATATTTGTTGTTTGCAGGGTCAGATTTAATAAAAGTATGAATGCCCTCTCCGATTACAGGAAAATCAGAATATTCAGGATCTTTATCCAGAACCCGGATGCCCCCTGACCTTCTTCCGGTTTGCGCAACCCCTTTTTTGTTAAGGATATAGGATTCTCCCGTTTTTCCGATTCGCAGTTTTGATACCAGCCTATCAAAAAACAAAGTATCAATGGTGGCTCGTAAGGCCCAGGTTTTCTCGCCACTATTCTGCCTTACAGCAATCACAAAATGAGGAACCTTTCTATAGCCCAGAAAAATATCACTGATATGGTACCCCTTCTGCATGACTTCTTTGAACCAGAATTCATCTTTATAGTTTTTCCCTTTCAGCTGATATTGGCCCGAGTATCTTAAATGGATGCCCTGGGAATCAAAGAGCCCCAGGTCAATAAATGCACCTGAGCGCCCTTTTAAATTCTTAAAGATGTTGTCAATGGCTTCGGTGGAGTCAATGTGTTCAAAATCATAGGTATTTGTAATGAGTTCAAGATCGGATTTGCGTTCCATCAGAAAAGACTCGATCATATCCCGATGATCTTCCACAATCCGTTTTAAACTGCTGGTGGTTCTGTTCTCAAGGGCTGTAGTAAAAAAATAAAAGCTGACCCCCATGGCCAGTAAAAATGGAATAAAGGGGACGATTATCATATTGGTTAAAATAGCTCGTTTGATGCGCTTTTCTTTTCCCTTACGCTGGTGACTGTTTTTTCCCATTATGCTACCTTAATTTTATGTTGAGAATGACATTTTTACATTTATCCAGTTTCTTGTACTAGCCTAAGAGCAACTATGATGCCGCCTTTGATCTCAAGCACAATAAAAATTATAAGTTATTGAAATATATAAGATAATTTTATATTTATGGCTTGGGTTGCGGAAAAGATATTTTCAAACACGTGTCAGGTTTTTTTCCAGATTGTAAATCAATTTAAAAATAACATGTGTTCCTTTGGCCGACGAAAGGGAATTCACCCAGACTGACCAAAGGAACACAAATAGACATTATGACGGATATCAATCCCCTTTGTCCATTTCTCTCAGCTTGCGAAGAATTTCCCTGGGGCTGCTGGAAATGGAAATACTCAATAATTCGTTCATCTTTTTTTCTTCAATCTTCTTTTTGTTCATCACTTTCTTTTTATAGGCATCCTGTAGGGCACAAAGCAGCTGATTGAGCTCGCAGGGTTTTTGAAGATACGAATAGGCTCCGGACTTTGTGCATTCCACAGCAGAATCAATGGCACCGTGGCCGGTGAGGATGACGACTTCCATCCATTTATGTTCCTGCTTGAGCAATTTTAAGGTCCCTTCCCCTGATATTCCCGGCATTTTCAAATCCACCAGGGCAATATCAAGAGGATTGTTTTTTGCAGCTTCAATAGCCTTTTCCCCTCTATTCACCGCAATCACATGAAAGTCCCTTAATTCCAGGCTGCGGCTGATTGATTTTAAAAATTCTTCTTCATCATCCACTATCAGAAGATTTATTTTTTCTTTTTCCATGATATCATTTCTTTTTTTGATTACATACCGGCTATTCCAAACCATTTCCAATAGCCAAAAAATACCCAGCCCCACAACACAGCCATGCTGAGGACAAAGACCGCAGACCCATGAATCAAAAAATCCTTCATGGTAACCAGCTGTTCTCCGGTTTCAGGATCCTTGGCAACACTGTAAGCAATGGCATTATTGGGTGTACCGATGATGAGCATGTGAGCAAAGGAAGAAGCAAATGCCGTGGCAAGTCCCACCATGATGGGAGGTGTCCCAGAAATGGTGGCCATTGGCACTGTTATGGGTCCGACAGCTGCCACAGTGGCACCGTCGCTCATAAAATTGGTGAGGATACCGGTAATAAAACTGGTTGACATGCAAAGCCCGGTTCCTTTTGTCAAGGCATTGGGGAGTATGGAAATAAAACTGTTGGCAAGCCAGAGGGCAGCTCCGGTGGAGGCGAGACCCACGCCCATGGCACTGGCTGCGGCATAAAGCGCCACAACATCCCAGTGAATGCTGTTGATATCTTTCCAGCGCAGGATTCCCAGAATATTCAAAAGAACCAGGCATAAAATAACGGGCCCTCCCATCCCCACCTTGTCCGACAAGAAAACCCACAACACAATAACCAAAATCAGCACGGCAGCCGCTTTATACTCATCATGTGTCATTTTACCAATTTTTTCTGCTTCCCGTTTTACCGCTGCTGCTACATTGACCGATTTAACCTTGACTTTATTTTTAAAAACAATAAGAAAATATCCGGCAATGACCAATGCCATCACCGGCACAAAGGGAAGCCCCAATTTCACCCACTGTCCAAATGAAATGTCGACCCCGTAATCTGAAAATATCCCCAGCATTACAGCGTTACGCCCCCCGGCTGCCGGTGATCCGGGGCCCCCTATATTGGCGCAGAAGGTCAGTAATAAAATGAGCATGACCACCAGTCCCTTGTCTTTTTTTATTCCGGCTGCTCGAATGGTTCCCATGTACACCAGCATTAAAATCGGGGCAATAAAGGCCACCAGGGCATGCTCGGAAAGAAAAGATGCTGTCACGGCCAGAAGAGGCGCAAAGATAAGGGCAAATTTGCGAAGGGAGGTGCTGGTTCCCAGCAGAAGAATTCCTATCCGCCTATCCAGACCTGTTTTACTGATAGCTGCGGCAAGGGAAAGGATACCAAAGATAAAAATAACCGAATCCTTTGCATAGGCTTTTGCCACCATGCTGGGGGGAAAAACTCCGAAAAAATACATGAGCACGCCAACCAGGAGAGCAGTAATACCTATAGGAACGGCTCCAGTTGCCCAGAAAAGAGCGGCAACCATAAGAGTACCAATCATCACTTTTGCCCTAAAGGCCACCTTTTCCACACCCGGGGCTGTCTTGATGACTTTCCCGTCGGAAGATTTTGTTTTGGTATATAAATTTGCCTTTTTCCCATAATACTCTACAATGGTCTGGTCGTTTTCCATTTTTTTATAGTCGGCATATCCGGCAATTCTTTCGCTGATATTGCCGGTCTTTTTTGCAGACAAAAAGCCTGTCAGCTTCTGGGGTGTCGGCATAAGTATCATGGCCATAAAAAGGATCACCCCAAAGAGAATCACACCTGGACGGGCATTTTGTACGCCCATCAGCCAATTTTTTAGACTTGTTCCCTGTACATCTGGGATTTCATTTCTAGCCATTGCATAGATGCGTTCTGCACCAGCCGAATTGATCTGGGCAATCA
>JAQICW010000306.1 GCA_027858355.1 Desulfobacula sp. | reverse complement strand
ACCATCAAAATTATCTTTCAAAGCTCCTTCAAAGAACAGCTTTATATCACCATGTAAAGTTCCTTGATTCCCTTTAAGCGCAATTACATAATCGGCTTTCTTTTCTTTGATAATTTTCTTTACAATTTTTTTCTGGCATCCCATCGCATCGATTGTAATTATGCATCCCTTAATTTCCAACAAATCAAGCAATTCTTGTTAAAAGTGGCATTCTGGGGTCTTTCAGCTTAGGAAAATGGTCTTGAAGGCTAGTGGGTAATGAAACTTTTGCCGGACTTGATATCGAGTTCATAATTTTCACTCCTTAATATGAGATGAATAGGTTATTTATACAGCTATCCCACCTATCATTACATATTAAAAAGCGTCTGTCTCAAATTATTTCATGCGATTCCCCTAACGGAGGATGGAGGAATGAAAGCTCGAAGTTTCCTTGTTTTTTATTTGTCCTAGTGCGTAAAGAAATTAATTAAGGACTGGGTAAATTTTTTTGAGTCTGGTTCATGTAAACTGCCAAGGGTTTTGAAAATAATAGATTTATCAATGGTGGCAAATTTCATCCTTATCATGGAGGGTTTTGGTAAGCCGGATTTTTCCGATTTCATAATTTTGTAATCTCCCAATTGATGGGGGGTATCTAATTTACTAGTGATGAATGCAATGATTACATCCAGGTTTTTATTATATTGATCAGGAGAGATAATTAACCCTGGTCTTTTTTTTGTAGCAGATAAATCAGTAAAAGGAAAAGGAATCAGCACAACATCCAATTTTTTATAAATCATTGTAGATTTCATCTTCTTCATTATCCCATTCCCTAAAGGAGTTTTCAGATAGTTTCATCATGTCATTCAGGTTCTCTTTTTCAGACAGGCTCTGGATTTTTTGTATATTTTCTTTGATATAATTTTCTATTAAACCTGAAACAATGCCGCCCATGCTTTTGCCTTCAATGGTTGCAATTAGTTTTAATGTTTTCCGGGTTACATCATTAATTCTAATACTCATCACTGCCATTTTTTATTTCCTTTTTATAGGTTTTTCTACAAACTGATATATATGATTTCAGTATAACCTACAAGTATTTTTTATGGGAGGTATGACCAAAGGAATTAAAAAGAATTTGCAAACGTGTTATGATTGTAATATTTATTTGCAAAAATAGTGATGAAGGTTAACAAAAAATCAGCATGATACAGAGTGTATTGTTTTAAACTGCTAATTTTAGATTTTTACTATAATAAGGATAGTATTGAATGAAATTTTTTCTTTGCGTCATCGGTATGGTCATGATTGTGGAAGGCCTGCCCTATTTTGCCTTTCCAGATAAAATGAAGGAAATGGTACAAATGATTATAGGCCTTGATGATCAAAGGCTTAGACGATTTGGTTTTTTTCTGATGCTGGCCGGCTTGGGAATTGTTTCCTTTGCCATGAAAGGAAATTAATGTATTTATTGTCTGACTATGACTATGGATTGCCTGAGAGTCATATTGCCCAGGTCCCCTGCAAAGACAGGAGCGGATCAAAATTATTGCATCTTGACCGGAAAAATAATGTAATTAACCATCATTTGTTCAGGGATTTGACAGACCTTCTTGCTCCCGGCGACCTGCTGGTGGTGAATAATACCAAGGTGATTCCTGCACGGCTATTGGGAAAAAAATCCACTGGCGGAAGAGTGGAAGTTCTGGTTATTGATTATAGCGGTGGCATAAAAAATCTTGAGGAAACAGGTTTTTTTCAATGCGATTGTTTGATAAAGGCATCCAAAAGTACTAAGCAAGGAGCAATCCTTTATTTAGGTGATGAGATAAAAGCCCAGGTAGTACAGGTAAAAGGTTATGTTACTGAAGTCCGCTTCCTTGGGGGCGCAAAATTTATTGATTTTTTAAAAAATTCCGGTCATATTCCTCTACCGCCTTATATAAAAAGGGCAGATGATATAAATCTGGCTGAACAAGACAAGGAAAGTTATCAGACCGTGTATGCAGCAGCCGAAGGGGCTGTGGCTGCACCCACGGCAGGGCTTCATTTTACGAAATCGCTGATCACAGACCTTGAAGCAAAGGGTATTGAGTTTGCAAATATAACCCTCCATGTTGGATATGGCACCTTTGTTCCAGTGCGGGTGGAAGATATACGGGAGCATCAGATTCATTCTGAATTTTTTTCCATGTCCAGGGAGGCTGCCCAAAAAATCAACCAGGCCAGGCAGGAAAACAGGCGGGTGATTGCAGTTGGTACTACATCGGTCAGGACCCTGGAGTTTCTGGCAGATGAAAAGGGCTTTGTGGCACCTGGTACTGGAATGTGTGATTTGTTTATCTATCCAGGATATATCTTTAAATGTGTGGATGCAATGATTACCAATTTTCATCTTCCCCAGTCAACCTTGTTAATGCTGGTTTCAGCATTTTATGACCGAAAAAAAATGATCCAGGCCTATGAAACAGCCATAAAAGAGGATTATCGATTTTTCAGCTATGGCGATGCCATGCTCGTTGAATAACCCCCATACCCTATCGGGCACAATCGGATGAAAGTAATGAGTATTGGGTATTGAGAGAAGCTGAATTGACAAGTTGGTTCCCATGACTCAGAACTCATAACGCACTACTTTCATATAAATTGAATAATTGAACAAAATAGTGAATACAATAGTGAATAAAATAAGGATATTATGCTGGAATTTGAGTTATTAAAAGAATCAAGGGAAACTTCAGGATCAGCCACATCCCGCGCCCGTATGGGAAGGCTGAAAACAGATCATGGTGTTATTCAGACCCCGATTTTTATGCCCGTGGGCACGGTAGGTTCTGTAAAGTCCATCTCCAGGGAAGACCTGGATCATTGTGGAGCCCAGATTATTTTAGGCAATACCTATCATTTATATTTAAGGCCGGGATG
>JAQICW010000285.1 GCA_027858355.1 Desulfobacula sp. | reverse complement strand
ATTTAATATTGCATAGCCAAATAATCTATCGGTACCGTCGAATTCACATACAAACCAATCACAGCCGAATATATAGAAATGCAGATATATCAACTTATCTTTTGTTGGAATATTTTCTGTCCCGTATAATCTTGGGATTTGATCAAGACGCCTTTTAGATGGAGTATTCACCATGACCACCCCTCCTTATAATCTTGAATTTCGTTTATCATCTGATCATAGCCAAAAGATAACCTTCCCCCAGCTTAGACAAATTCAAGACTTCAAAAGTGTCATCACCTGTATTAAATTCGATCCTAACTTTGCGTTGAATTAATTCACAACAAAGGTCTGGCGAAAATAATGATGAAATTTTTTGTTTATCAATACCCTGTAAATGATTTACTTCTGTCAGCAAATCATCAACATCAAAAGCCACCTCAATGACAGGTCCAACCTCATCTGGAACACCATCCCCATAAATTTCAATAGTGAAATCAAAACAATCAAAATGGCTATCATTTACAAGCTGAAGCCTAACCAATGATAGGGATTCAAGATTTTCACCGACTTCTCTAAACTCTTGTTCTAAATACTCTAATTCTATTTTCTGCTTTACAATTTTCATAATATTAAACCTAAATTACAAAAGAAAACAGAGCCCGCCCTCCAGGCAGGGGCTCTGTTTTTTCTTTTGTTAATTTTATGTTTTTAAATGTTTAATTGAAAAAATTGTCTGCCAATTAAATATTTTTTTATTTTAATAAATACTGATGTTTAAAAAATCAGTTACTTTTTCCTGGATGGTCTTTAATTTTTCAGTAGCAGCCATACTGAAATAACCTTTCCCAACAATGATATGGTCATGAACACAAACGCCTATAGAATCCAGTGCAATAGCTATTTTTACAGTAATTAAATAGTCTGAACTGGACGGTTCAGTATCTCCAGACGGATGATTATGGATTAGAATTACGCTAGTACTTTTCAAAGATAGAACTTTCTTTACAATTTCTCTTGGATAAACACTTGCGCCTAATATACTTCCAGAAAACATTAACTCAATTGAAAGTACTTTGTTCTTTGCATTCAGAAATATGCAGTAAAAAGATTCCACATCATCCTGCTCAGCAAACAGTGGTTTCATAATGTTATAAACCTCTTCAGCATTGGCTATCTTCAATCCTTCAGAGGATTCCTTAATCATTGAAGCGAACTTTCCAGATTTCACATCTTTCCAAAATTGCTTACTTTCATACATTCATCCCCCCTTCTTTTGATAGTAAAGTAACACATTCAAATTATAAGATAAAAAATATTTTCTATTAAGATTATATCCATTTAAAATTTTAATAAAAACGTCAAGAATACCAACGAATGCGTCTTTAAAGAAGGTTGGAATAAATATTATTATTGTAAGGAATTTGGGATATTAACCTTACAAAACATTACTCAACCATGCAAATTAGACATCACAACAGGAGGAAAAAATGGCCAGACCTAAGAAAACATCAAGTAAAACAAAGGCAGCGAAATCACCAGACACCCTAAAATCAAAGGATAAAGTTGAAATAAAATCTACGATCCAGGAAACAGAAATACCTGAAGAAAACGTAGATTCAAATAAAACCGTTATTCCGGTATCTGAAGAAGTTTCAGAAACAACGGACAATGAAACTGCAATCATAATCTTATACAAAAAATCCTGCCAAAAGCTTACTAGCAGGGGTGTAGGCGAGTTGCAGTATGAGATTGGTTTCGATGATGCCATTGATGAAGCATATTTGCGGATTACCGGTAACGAAAGCTCTGGGGCCTTTAGCACCAAATGGATTGCCTTGAGCGATATTCAAACAATAATTGCTAAAGTAGAAAACGAAGCCTTCAGGGCAGTCGTTTTGCGTGATTTGTATTTAGGGCGATCCAGTAATAATCACGGTTATCTCGGAAGTGTTTTAAAGGAAGAAAAAGTAGTAGCAGCATTACCTAAACAACCGACTGTATTGCGTTTAGAGAGTTGGGAGCCTCTCATTGAAAAAATTAATAAACTGAAGGAAACGGATGTTAATCTTCCAGATACCATTACAAAACCAGCAAAATAACCAAAGAAAAACGAAAGTTAATTTCTATTAGGGTGACAAGTTTCGCTGAAAGAAAAAATGTGCAGATTTTTAAAAAAAACCTGAGGTACTTCATATCTCAGGTTTTTTCTTTTTTAAACTAAAATGCTTTGAATAATATTAAATCTCAAGCCCCCTTGCTTAACTCTAAAAAACCATGTCAAACTTTGAGGATAGCCGTTTTCTTTTAGGAGCAGCGGAGACTTGTCTTGCCATTTTCTACGGCTCGGAGAATAAAAAAAATAAATATACATATTTATACTTTTTATAATAGCTTTTTCTGATTCCCCATTTATTTTCAGTACCTTAATACAATTGCAGGCACCTTTTTCATTACACATCAAAGATCCAATTATATAGGGTAATTGATTACATGATGATGTACTTTTTTTGTTGCAATCGGATTAATCATAGCTGTATCCTAACTTTCACCATTATTTGTGAATCATCTTGGTATAATAATGAGAGGTTACGTTCAAAAGATAGGAGAATAAAAACTATGCTCCTGCTCGATAAAGAAGAAGTGCGTGAAAGAGCTTCCGGCCATTGGATAGAAATCTTCGAGCATTTTGCGAATAATGAACTTGAGGAAGCTCTTGATAGAATCGGAAAACATGTTGATTGCCCTTTCCACCCTCCAGGAAGAGATGGCAGAAAAGATTTTCGTCTTGAGTATAATGTAAATAGGACTGGTATGGGCTTTTGCACTTGCGGATCTTTTGACGGCTTTGAAATTGTTAAACAGACAAATCGTTGGCCCTTTCCAACGGTGTTAAAAGAAATCTCAGCTTTTCTCGGTGGTGAACCAGGAAGTATTCGAAGAAAACCAACAATAGATGACATCAGGAAAAAACAGCAAGCTCTTGAAAACATGGCTAAAAGGCAGAAATGGAAAAATAACCAGAATGAAAAAAGTATACAGCAAATTCTTGATAGATGTATCTATGACCACCCAAGAGCTATTGACTATTTCCGTCATAGAGGTATCAATGTTGATATTCTCCCAGATACCATCCTTTATCACCCAGACCTGATATACCACGGTGAGGATGAATATGGTGAAACGACTATTGACTATTTACCTGCCTTGATTTGCTTATACCAAAGAGCAGATGGAGAATATGTCAACATCCTCAGAACCTATCTGTCCAATAAAAACAAGGGAAAAGCAGAAGTAAATACCGCAAAAAAGAAATGGAGTCCTATAAGGCCTAAAGCAACAAATGGCGCTGCAATTCGTCTTGATCCACCTGGAAAACAAATTTCAATAGCAGAAGGTGTAGAAACAGCAATGGCAGTAAGATATGTGACAAATCAACCCACATGGGCTACCGGGGATACTAATGGAATGAAGAATCTTGAAATCCCTGAAGAAGTGAAGCACGTTTTAATCTGGGCAGACAATGACAAAAACAATGCGGGTATAAATGCAGCCACTACCTTACATAAAAAACTTATGCGTAAAGGAATAATTCCATCCATTCTATTACCGGAACGGGATAAGAATAGACGCTCAAGAGACTGGTTGGATGTACTCAACGAAGATGGCGAGCAAGCTTTTAGAAATGCAATCATGCACCCTGATGAACGCCCTCCGTTTTAACAGAGCAGACTATGGTTGGTTGGTTTTGAATAAAGAATGGACTTCACAAGGATAATCTTGAGAATTTATGGACTTCTGAACAGCCAGAAGTGCACGCCCAAATACCGGAAAAATTTAAACTCATCCTATGTTGATATCGATTCGTTTTTTTATATTTAATTTTTCAGTAATACAAGAAAGTGTTGTATATAGATTCAAATTGGCATACCGATAAGAAGTAAAAATAAGCGGTCTTCTACTTGACAAGGAGTCCTTCCATAATGATATAAGTATATTATACTATTGAATTATCAGGTAATTCAAACTTTTAGCATAAAGAAATAGACATGAATAATTTAAAACTTGCATCTGAAGAAGCCAGTATAGTTCTTGTTGGTTCATTTAATCCAGCAATATTTCATCCTGAGTGGTTATTGCGAAACGGTTTGATCTCTGAGGATGATATGGAAAAGCAAGAGGTTGAGATTGTACATAAAGATTTAACAAGGTTTTCTCTTGCATGGTTAGCAATACAAATTCAGCATGACAAATTCGTCGCTAGAACCAATGATCCATCACAATTTATTCCACTCAAAGATCTGATGGCTTCAATTTTTGATATTCTCGAACATACTCCTATTAATAAGGTGGGTATGAACTATTCGGCTAATTATGATTTATCCAATGAGGATGATTGGCACAAGGTAGGACATACGTTAGCACCCAAAGACATATGGAATGAGACTTTAAACGACCCAGTAGGAATGACATCATTATCCGTACAATGCCCCCGAAATGATGACTATTGTGGTGAAATAAATGTTACTATCGGACCATTGAAGTCAAAAGGATTTGGCATTAACATTGATGTTAACAATCATATCGATGCCTCGGGAGAAAACGAATTCCTAAATCCTTCAGATATTTTAATGAAACACTGGGATGATGCTATAAGCCATGCAAAAAAAATTGGTGAAACAACAATTAAGAAAGCAATCGAATCATGAATACTGCTCCTAAAATATATGACCCTAAAAACACTGTATCAGGATTCGACTTCCAAATACCTGATAGCTTTAATTTAGAATATGAAAGCGATTCTGATACGAATGTGAACACCAAAACTAAAAACACTGACTTCAAAAATGGTGAACCAATTCAAACACCGCAACTTGCCCCTCACTACTTAAAACCATTAGTGGGTAGATTTCAGCTGCTTCAATTGTGGGAAGGTCGGATCACAGAAATTGATGAGAATACTTTTTCGGCAAGAATTTCAGACAAAACTAACCCACAGCTACCGGATGAAATTGTTACTTTGGATATAGAAGAAATATCCCCAAGCGATTTACCACTTGTTAAACTTGGATCAGTTTTTTATTGGTCTATCCGATACGCTGATATCCCGGGCCGTGGAAGAAGCAAAGAATCTAAAATCAGGTTTCGCCGTCTACCCACCTGGACTAAAAAAGAGGTTGAAAAAGCTATTAAAACGGGGACAGAGCTTGCTTCATTCTTCAACAGAGATTAACTCATCTAAACCAAAATCTGATCAATTTGAGATATCACTTTTTGGGCCCGGCATAGGTGAATGCATTGTATGTCATATTGGAGACGACAAATGGTTAATTGTTGACTCATGTCTACACCCAGAGACTAAACAACCCATCGCATTAAAATATTTAAAAAGTTTAGGTATTGATGTAGCAAAATCGGTAGAAATTGTAGTAATTTCTCATTGGCACTCAGATCATATCAGAGGAGCATCTCAAATTGTTTCTGAATGTTCAGAAGCAAGAATTTGCTATCCGGCAGCACTCCTAAAAGATGAATTCTTAAGTTTTCTTTCTGCGTATTCTGGTGCTGATATAACATCGATCGTTGATCGAAAAACTTCTGCTACAAAAGAATTTGAATCTATAGTTGTTACTCTTAAAAAAAATTGTGAAGCAAATGGTAATTATAAATATGAATACCTTTCCCCGATTTTAAATAACACTTTGCTATATGAAAGCCATTCTCAAAACTTTAATATTTGTATCAGATCACTATCTCCATCCAATAAATCCTACCATAATGCAATCGAACAATTTGCCTCAATGATACCTAAAGTGAAAGACATAAGAACCGTTGTACCTATTCCCAAGCAAAATGATAACTCTATTGTCTTGTGGATACAAATTAACGACACATATCTATTGTTAGGTGCTGATTTAGAGGAAACCATGGACCCTTTGAGTGGCTGGAGCGCAATTGTCGACTCAAAACAGTGCCCTCAGGGACAGGCAAACATATTTAAGATCCCTCATCACGGCTCTATTAATGGTCACTCTGATGAAGTATGGCATAAAATGATATCTGATTCTCCAATATGTATGCTAACATCAAAATTAGGAGGACGAGGTTCGATACCCAAAGAAACCGATATTGAGCGAATTAAAAGCTATTCTCCAAACTTGTTTTGCACAAAAATCCCCAAAGGACCTAAGGTTAAAAGAGATAGAACTGTTGAAAAAATGTGTAAAGGGATTATAAAAGACAGACATATTTTATCTGGTGACATTGGTCATATCCAAGTGAGATTCTCTAAATCTTCAAATATAGAGGTAAACCATTTGTATCCAGCAATTAAGGTTTGAAATAATTCTCTGTTTTTTTACATCTTAAGAATTTAAAAATCTTTACCTGTGTACTTTTGGTCCCCAACTATGAATTTAAAAAGGGTGGACTATTATTATTAATTTTGGGTTTTCTACATCACAACCAGACACAATGAGGCTATGGGACAACGGGCAACCAAAGCCCAAGCTTTATTAAAAAATAAACTTTCCTGCAATCAGTTAAACTCCGGGATCGATCCCAAAATAATCATAGCCAGTTATTGATACAAAAAATAAAAAGTCCGAGTGACATGTCGGTCCTTCCGTAAAGAATTTATTCTGGGATATGGATGGAGAAGTACGTGAACAGGGCTTAAGTCTCCATCTCTTCTCTTCACAAATTTTTGATGTTATAAATTTAAGCCAATACAAATTCGGAAAATCCGTATTTTCTTTGCCAAAATAGCACCCTATTATCAATGCTGTTCCATGAGCATATATCTCTGAATACGCCCTATGATAAGTCGTTTCCATATTTTTTTATCAGTCGGGAAAGACTCTATACAACCCAAATCCGTTCGCTGACCCGGGGGAGTCCCGGGGCCTTATAAAAACGAAGAAAATAAGTTGCAAAATATCCCCCGTTTTTCTTTGTATTTTGAAATGGAAAACTGAAAACAGGTTGACAAACAAGGGTCTTCAGGTGTATTATTTCTTCCTTAATTCAATGCGGAGGTGCGCGGCTCACTGGTGGGGCCCTCGGACTTCAAATCCGATGTGGGGCGTTAATACCGTCCCGGGTGGGTTCGATTCCCATGCACTTCCGCCAGTTATCCCTATAATTTCAGTAAGTTAACTATACAAAACCCTGTCCCAAATAGTGCCAAAAAAAATTACAGCTGTTTTTTAGCTACAAAGTTTTGACACTTTTTCCATGTCATTTTTACGCAAATTTCAAAAATTAAAAATTGTGGAAAACCTCAAAATAAAAAACCACTGTGAGTGTGAGCGCCACCCACCCCTACCCTTGTCCTTCCCGTATAAGTGAACTTGTCACAATCCTATTACAAACAAGGTCTATCGCCTTTAAGGGCAGGCTTTACCATGTAATGTACATGGACGGATAGCTTGTAAAGTATTGTCTTTATATTTTTCATTGCCCAAAGTTTTTTATCCCTTATTAAAGGCCGGTAAATCCTCTCAAAAATTCCATGACGTGGATGGTATCTTTCCTTACAGTATCCTTTTTTTTGGTTTAATCTGGTTTTCAACATCAAAAAAGCAGTCCTGATTTCACAAGTGCCCTATTAATCGAATTCTAATTGCAGGGGATGATGATATGTGGAAACCAAAAGAAATTATCGTTAATAAAGAAGTCGAAGATGATCCAGCAACGCAGTACTTCATCAGTCAGTGCGAAGGTGTGCCAATCACATACGTTGATAATGGACGCAACACTAATATCGTCGAAAATTCAAAGGTATTGCACTCCTGTGGGGAAAAAATGCTGGACAAAATCATTGCTGGCAAAAAGGTCGTATATATTTCTCCCGCAACAATAGCAGTTGATAAATTTGATATGGACGATGGCAGGTTGCTTTGTCCCCATTTCGATAGGTTGAAGCTGGGACTGGTGTTATTTGAAACATACCTACCGAACAATGTTCCCCTACATTACTGTTAAAACACAATATGACCTTATTAAAAAACAATTGAAAAAGAGGCTTACTGGAGCTAAACAGCCCGTTATATTCAATAGCGGTGAACTTGCAGATTCTCTGGCAATGGAGCATCTTACAGGTGCCGGTAAAGAATTCATCCCGTGGTTTGGTGCTTCTGATAAAGGCCATCTTTTTATGCTCACAAAAAGCGATAATGTAGATGGAATTTTAGATTTGAAGCATAATGGGCATACGGTCATTGCTTGGAGCATGAATAATGATAAGGTTTCTCGAAAGTATGAGATTGGTGCGCCAACATTTAAAAAAAGATTGTCTGCCTCTGAAAAAGTTCAAAACGCTGGTTATCCGATTAGAGTGAGACTGGACCCCATCGTACCATTCGAAGGCTGGCAGGGTGCTTATGCCGAAACCATTCAACAAATCTTTGATAAAGTTGTTCCCGAAAGGATTACTATCGGTACATTAAGATTTGAAAAAGAATTTTACGTTAACAGAGAACACCTTTTTAACACAGGGTCAGAACTTCCTGACATGCTTCTTAATCTGATGGAACCAATGTTTGAGCCCAAAATACTTCCTGGAAAAAAGATGCCCCAAATTGGAAAATATAGTTTTCCAGAAGAAAAAAGAATTGAAATTTTTAGATATGTTATCGATGAAATCAGGAAATATTCGGATTGCAAGATTGCCCTATGCAAAGAAAGTGCTGAAGTATGGGAGGAAACAGGGCTTAACGCTTCCGAGTGCAGTTGCGCTTGTCAATTAAACTATGCTGATATGTTAAAACCCAAAGAAGAATCAAAAGAAGGCGTTTTGATGACAGAAGCAGAACCGGTTAAATTAGACATTGAAACTATCCCAGACCCACTGGTTGAAAAAGCATATGCAAAATTAGCCAGTATTTTTTCCAAAAATTACGAGCAAGCCCTGATGGAGGCTGGACAGTATATTGTCAGGACATTCTATGCTGGGGAAGAAGCCGTTGAAGGATATCATTTTTATTTCCATTTCACACTGACCCCCTATGGGCAAGATATTGAGGGTGCTGTCCTTCCATCAAAGGATGAACTCATTCAAACCTTCATCCAGTTATCCAAAAAAATCGGCAAAGAGAAGGTCATCTGCCGTTATGACCCTATTCTCCTGACTGATAAAATTGACATTGACTTTCACAAGACAGAATTTTTAAAATTGGCGGAAAGCCTCCAGGGATATACGGATAAATGCGTCATCAGTTTTATTGACACAGGTTATTGTCAGCCGAAATCAAAGAGCAATTGAAACTTGAAAAGATTACGAAAGAACTGATGCGTGAGATAGCGAAAGAGTTCCAGCCCATTGCTGAAAAACATGGAATGAAAATTGAGACTTGCGCAGAAAAAATTGATTTGAAAGAATTCGGCATCTCCCCGGCAAAGTGTATCGATGACAAAATTATTGGAACCCTCATCAGTGAAAAATTATCCATCAGCAAGGACCCATCACAACGAAAAGCCAGTGGTTGCGTGGAAAGTATTGATATTGGCACTGACAATACCTGTAAAAACGGATGCCTGTATTGTTATGCCACCAAAGACCATAAGCAGGCGAGATTTAATTATCACTTGCATGACAAGAAGTCCCCATTGTTAACCGGAAAAATAGCAGAGGATGATAAAAAGGTTCTTGAAATAGAGCAAGCCACAGAAGCAGGGATGGATGCTTGATGCACAGGTCTTTACTTAAACGAGCCCTCATCATTTCCCTATTCATCATTCTGACAACCTCCAACTCTTCTGCTGACTGCCGTGGTTGTTGCTACGGTCATGGCGGTATTGTTTGCATTGATGCTGTCACGAGATGCGTTGATGGAACCACATTATCAGACAAGTGTAAAACAAAAGATTGCAGTGTTTGTGAAGAGCCAACTGCGTCAGATAACACAATAAAAATTGCCAGTTTCAATATCCAAGTATTTGGCCGGTCCAAAGCATCCAAGCCAGAAGTGATGGAGGTTCTCTCCAGTATTATTTCCCAGTTTGATATTGTTGCCATTCAGGGAATCAGGGATAAGAGCGGTACAGCGATAAAGGACTTTTTGGAATACTGCCTATCCAAAAAGAGCTGGTTTAACACTGATTTGCTTCTCTTTTAGGAATGGTTTTAGGATGGTTTCCAGTTCCTCTCCTCGCTCATACACACACGGAGAGACCTGAAACAGGTTACCCTGAATGTTGAACCTGTAGCTTCTTATTTTATCATCTTTTACCACTATCTCATACAATGCTGTCAAAATTTTTTCGGTATAGCCTTTAGCAAACCAGTATCGAATTGTGATGGTCTTATCTTCTCCTATGACAACATGCTGTAAAAAAATCAATGGTTTTCCAAAGGAAATTACCCCCAGTAGCGGTATTACAGCGAGTGCCAAATATACCCAACTTCCAAGAGTACTCCAGAGATAGAGAAGCAAGGACAGTAAGCAGGTAAAAAATAAAAAAAATTTGATGGGAGAAAGAAGATATGGTCTAAAGGTTATTGTATCTATCATCATTTTTCTTTTCATAGTTTCATCCCACATAGCATATCATCCAGTGCTTTCCATTCTGGTATAAACTTGCCAAGTTCTTTGAAGAAGTCCTTGGAATGGTTGAACAGAACAGTGACAATTTTTACGCTGGTATTTTTGATGAGATCAACATAATAGCGCCTTCCAAGGTACAGCAGTCTTGACCCGGTGGCTATTTTTCCTGGTGGTATTCGCTCAACCAATTTCAGTTTATCAAGTCTCCATTTGCCTTTCTTATATACTGCTTCTTTGGCCCTTATTTCGTTGATTGGAGGGCTTTTAAGCATATAACCCCATCATAAAAATCAACCGTGATATAGGCGTGCTTTAAGGCCTTATCAATGACATGGAAAAACTGAATTTCCTGGGTTCCGTATTTTACCGGATCTTGAATCAGCATTCTCAATAACTCCCTTACAAATTCAGGCATGAAAATTATTCCTAAACCAACCATTTTTTTACTGGCCTAAAATACTTATTTAACAGATTTATGCATTCTTTCTCTTTTTTAATTTTTTCCAATTTTTGATGTTCTGGCTAAATCCAAGATTTTGCCGTTAAGATATTTTTTGGTTTGGTATCTTGAAATTTCCATCATTTTTCTTGTAATATTTGACATTCGTTCTAACTGTGTTTGGATTTTCAAGATTCTTGAATAGTTAGGTTCTTCTCCAGCTATATCCATTAAAATAAGGTCGAAGTACCCTAAAACACTCATTAATGGCTGATTCATTTCATGACAAACGGCACCTGACAACTCAAGAATACCTTGTAGCCTGTCTTTTTCTCGTCGTATTTCTTCTGATTCTTTTCTTGTGGTCACATCGGTTAATACAGAAATTGTTCGATCTTTTAAAAAAGTAGACCTGAACTCAATATATTTTGACTGACCATTTTTACATTTTATTTTAAATTCATGAATTTTTTCCTGACCTGGGTGATTGCTATCATTGCTCCATGCTTCAAAAGTTTTCTTTCGATAATCTTTATCTGGATAAGCTTTTTTAAACCAATCTTCCTTATTGGCAATATCTTTAAGCGTATACCCTGTAATTTTTGTAAAATAAGGATTTTATATGAAAGACTTTTTAAACGTCGTAATTCCAAGGCCTTATAAATGGTCCAACCTTTTGGTGTTTTGGTCAAAGTCTTTCATTTTTTGTTGTGCCCGTCAGGGCATGGGGGTTAT
>JAQICW010000271.1 GCA_027858355.1 Desulfobacula sp. | reverse complement strand
ATCCGGAGATTATTTAAATTTACGGACACTTGTGCGGCAAAGACGAAAAATGGTCAACATGACAACCGGAGTGAAAAATAGAATTCACACCTTCGGTGGATGTCAAGCAAGTTGTCGCCTTTTCCTAAAATGATTTGCCAACTTTCCCGCAAAATCTTCTCATGGGTTCCGACGAGTAAATTATGCCCATTCTCACCCATGAGAAGATTTTGTTAGTGCATCGCTATTTTCAACATATTATGTGCTGCCTCCTCCGTTTCTTCTGAAGTTATTTTAATTTTTTTAAATTTCTTTAAAACGGCCTCTGTGACAGGATTCCAATTTCTTGTTTTTCCTGACCATCTTTCAGGATTCTTTGATTTAGCTTCCTGATATACATGCTGACGGTTTGCAAGAATTTTTATATCTCTGCCATTATGCCTGTCCTCCGGGGTTACAAAATGGATACTGCTATGCAGATGCTCCTTATTATACCAATAAATAAAGCTATTGGCCCATTCTCTGGCTTCAAATATTGTTTTAAACGGCTTGTCCGGATATTCCGGCCGATACTTCAATGTCCGGAACAATGATTCTGAGTATGGATTATCATTGCTGATACTGGGTCTGCTGAACGATGGGACAACTCCCAAATCCTGAAGCTTTGCCAGCATGGTGGCACACTTCATGGGAGATCCATTATCAGAATGCAAGGTCACTTGGTCTTTTAGGATTTTTTCTCGAAGACAGGCATCTGTCATCAGATCTGCTGCCAGTTCACCGGACTCATGCTCATAAACTTGACATGCAACGGCTTTCCGGCTGTATAAATCCATGACCATATACAGATAAAAAAACCTGCCCCTTACAGTTGACGGTAAATATGTGATATCCCAACTCCATAACTGATTCGGGGCATTCGCAATCAAAGGATCCGGGCTGTGCCTCTTTGCGGGAAGGCTTGATTGGCGGTGTGTATCCATTTTTAATTCACGTAAAATTCTGTACATGGTTGATTCAGAACCTAAATAAATTCCCTGATCAGCAAGTCTTGGCACGATCTGATTTGGATTGGACTCAGCAAATTCAGGCGATTCTAATACATTGCCAATCCGGGTTTTTTCATCATCAGATAATTTGTTACCAGGGGCGGCTCGGGACCCTTTCCGGTTATCCAACAGACCGTTTTGACCCCAACGCTGGAGGGTTCGAATGGTCAGCCCCAATAATTGGGCTGCCTTACTTTTCCGAGCTCCGGATTTACAAGCCTCTAAAATCAATTTCAACACAGTTTTTTTGTCTTCTTGACTGATCAATCTTCCTCTGGCTCCCCCCAGATCTCCTGGACTTTTTTTTTAAGAACCAGCAATGCTGCGGTTTCTGCTAATGCTTTATCTTTGCGGGACAGGTCTTTTTTTAAAGCAGAAATTTCTTTCTTAAGATTTCTGTGTGCTTCAATCTGTTCTTTATTAGCTTTCGGGATCATTGCTGATATGGCATCTTTTTTACATTGATCCAAATTATGTATGAAAATACCATTTTTGCGGCACCAGGTTGTGCGGTCTTCTGCAGTTATGCAACCGGTTTTAATTATAGCAGAAATACGTTCTTCAGCTGTCCAGTCCTTGGGGCGTTTTTCTTTTGATTTCAATTTTATGCTTCCATTTTGTTTATGTTCTTTTAACCATTTACCGATTGTAGACCGGCTAACCCCTGACTCTCTTGCGATTTCATAGTTGGTTTTGTTTCTCTGTAATACCTTTTTTAACACGGCTTCTTTTAATTGGATAGGATATCCCATGTTTATCACCTCAATGCCCCAGTTTTAATTTTTAATTGAGGCGACATCTATCCTGATACAGGGGGCCAGACATGCATCTGTTTTAGTGTGTTACATAATGGGAAGGCCCACATACGGCCGGAAGAGTATCGCACGGGCAGCAGAACTCCTCAATCTGAGTGCAGTGCATAAAGACCTTGAGCTTGCACACCGATTTCGTCTTTATGAAGAAGGCCAGTGCAATGCCCCATGCCAAGTGTCCTTGTCAGCTGTGGCTCGTACCGTTGACATCTTGTCCACATTTCTTGACCGGTTGGAGAAGGTTATTTATGCCGACGCTGCATGATTGTCTGGGTTTGATTGCGTCCACTAAGGCATCCGCGAGAAATACCGAGTCCGCGTATGTCCTTCGCACCAGGATAAAGCGTTCATTGTTGGGGGTTAGCCAGTGGGCGGCTGAATATGCAGGCGTTGCTGGGCCGTTGATGCCGGATGATATCGACCGAGTGCATTGCGAGGACCCAAAATCTGCCAAGATTCTCGGAATTTGTGTATCCTTGCTTAGTAAGACTCGCTCACTATGCCAACCAAGCGAAGCACTTGATTCCCGTTGGCATTCGGGATGGGATGCAGTATGCTATGATCTCGATATCCTTGAACGTGAGTTGCTTTCAACTGAGACAATACAGTGATCAGCGTCTTTTATAATACCCGCAGGGAAAAAATATTTGTCGTTGATCAACAAAGACTTTTGCCAGAAGGGCTCACTTATGCTCAAACTAATCATAATTCTTTTCATCATGAAAAATTGAAACCCTAAAAGGAAAAAAATAAGAGATAGATCGGAAAGACACCATAGTGAAAAATCCAATTGTAATCTAAAAATATATTTTCCCTACTCTACCATGTCAAAAATAAAGCCCAGAACTCCCTTCAGTTTTTTCCTGCTTTACCTTCAATGGTTAGTTTTTTTCAAAAAAGCCAAAGTTCCTTCAATATCAAATATAGTTTCAGCGACTAATCTTAATTTAAGTTCTTCCGGCAAATAAGGCTGAAATTTGCTTAAATGATAATTCGGAACCATTGTGTTTATTTTATTGAGTACCTCAGGGTTATCCCAGTAATGGGGCTGGGAAATTTTTTTTATGGTTTCAAGATAATCTTTAAATGTTGAAGAATCGCTCTTAACCTTGACATATTCATTGCTCGCCTGTACATCAGCATTCAGTTCTATTTTAAGGATTGTACGGAGAGTATTGTTTATATTACCGCCTGCCCAGGTCAACCAGATAAAACCATTTTCATCATATTCTATTGGCGCATACGAACTGGAAAGCAATGCTTGGCGATCAACCCGCATGGATGCTAATAATTCTTTAGATTCTACATCAAGATAAGAATAATCCTCTGCACTGATTAAAATATCTCGCATTTTACGGCAAAGTTCATAGCTCAAAAAATTCGGCGTTATTCCACCCCATTTGGGAACCTTTCCTGCGGGTGCAGGGATGACCGTCACACATTTTTTCTTCCACTCAATTCTTTCAACAAGCCAGGCTCTTCCAGCAAGGTAGAAGGCTGAGCTCTCTTCCAAAAGTTTTTCAAGGAAGTCCCATTGTACGGTCCCGATAATATCACCCGATAGACCAGCAACCTCAAACTCCAGCGGAGTGCTGAAAACAGAGTAGATTTCCATGAAGTTTTTTCTTCCAAAAGCCTTTTCTGCTTTTAAACCCAAAGAGTACATTCTGCCATCATCATGAAGAAAATCGTTACTTAAAAGAAAACCAATAAATCGATCAAACTTCTCCCTGCTTATTCCAGAGAAACAATAGGCGCAATGGAGTTGATCCCAAAGCGTGGTAATTGTTACTGCTCCTCTTTCAAGACACATGGCCATGATCTGATGAAGCAGAATATGCCAGACTGTTTTCTGTGTTTTCACATTCTCTACCCAGTTGTTTCTGGCCAGTTCAACTATCGCAATGGCTTGAAGCAGTTTAGATTCCTGTTCAATAAAAAATGTGGTGTTGGCCACACTACCGGTCCGCCTACCTGTACGACCCATCCTTTGAAGGAATGATGATACAGTTGCAGGGCAATCCACCTGAAGTACCTTATCCAGGTCTCCCACATCAATTCCAAGTTCCATGGTAGAGGTGCAGACGATACAGGCTTCAGAGCCTTTGTAAAACTCTTTTTCAGAACCTTCTCTCTCTTCTCTGCTTAGGGAAGAATGATGTACATAAATAGTATCCCCCCGTTCCTTGAGCCTGCTGGAAATCTTCTCAACTAATCTGCGACTCTCACAAAAGAGAAGGCTCTTTATCCCGTGGGCAGCACCTATTGCTTGCGATACTAAATGGCCAGGTTCATTTGTTAGCTTTATTTCAATTATTTTTTTACCGTGTTTTTTTGGAGGATCAACAAGTTTTTGAGGATTTTTAGAACTCCCTTGAAGCCATTCTAATATCTGATCTGGATTCCCCACAGTTGCAGAGAGGCCTATGCGCTGGAAATCATTGTCACAATAGGCCCTTATCCTTTCTAACACGGAGATAAGATGATTGCCCCGATCGCAAGAGCCCAGGGCATGGATTTCATCAATAATGACATATTTAAGATGCTTAAAAAGCTTGGCTGTTGGTACATTCCCAGAGACAAGCATTACCTCAAGTGACTCTGGTGTGGTTATCAGGACTTCACATGGCTCTCTTAAAAACTTTTTTTTTGTTGCAGCAGTCACATCACCATGCCATTTAAATGCCCCTAAACCCAACATAGAGGCATATTCTCCCAACCGATGTTCCTGATTATTGATTAAAGCCCTGGTAGGACAGATATAAAGCACCCGCATACCCAGTTCCTGGTTGGTTAAACACCCCGAAAGAACGGGAAACATAGAAGCCTCTGTCTTCCCTCCAGCCGTCGGAGCAAGGATAACACAGTTGTTCCCATCTAAGATGGCATCAGAAGCCAATTCCTGAACAGGCCGCAGACTGCTCCAACCAAGACGGTGGACAATTTTTTCTTGCAATAATGGGTTAAAGCGGGCAAATGCGCCCATCACCACTCCAACGCTTCCACATCATATCCGGAGTTGGAATTCCCATCAGCCCTGGATAGAGTATTGCCATCAACAAGGGATTGGTCCTCCTCGGAAAGCTCACCGGTTGGAAAGTCATAAACCTCTTTGGGAATATACGCCTTTCCTCCATCTGAACCGTCATGCTCTTCCACCAGATCTAATACTGTAATAAGTTCTCTTAAAAATTGCCTGGGAATAACCCCAACATCCCCTTTAAGCCCTTCTGTAACAAGGTTACATAAAGAATCCAGGAAATCATCATCCACTAAATTATGGATTTTGCTCTTATTATTGGTAGGAAATATCTCACGAAGTTTTAAGGCCACGGCTTTGAGCCTTTGTTTGTCAAAGGGTTTTAGTTCCAACTGTGGTTGCTTCGGGCTGACAAATCCACCAGAACTGGTAAATTTAATACGGTCATGAAGAGGCTCCAGTCCTCCCACCCCTTTCTTACTGTCGAAAAATTCTCTTGTTCCTGTAAAGATCCACAACATGCCGGGGAAATCCTTAGCAGCATCAATTATCTGCCTGAGTCCATTAAGAGACTTTCCCCTTACATCTGATCGCGTCCTCAGAATTGTTTCCAGCTCATCAACAATAATTACCAGGCCATTATGACCTGCCTTTTTTATAATATTTAAAATCCCTTTGAGATATAAAAGGGCAGAAGCGCTATTAATTTCTCCTTTTATGCCTGCCTTTTTTTTTGCTGACGCAGCTACATTTTTAGAGCCACTAATCCAGGAAATCAGGCTGGAAGCAGCTTGATATTCTCCCTCCTGTTTGGCATCAAAATAGGCCTTAAGTACATTAATAAACTCATTGCCGGAGGCTTCTTTGGTCAGATCACTCAATTGGGTCTCAAAGCGAACCTTTACCTGTTCATCAAAATCTTCAGCATCATCTCCAATCTCATCTGCCAGCCGATCCTCAATTCGGGCGATCCATCTATCAATAGCATCTTCCAAAGCCCCGCTTGCAGCCATAGGTGTTCTGATCCCAGACACAATACGATGATAAACTTCGTCAAATTTATGAAATTGTGTGTCATTGGGAGAGACAACCACAAACGAGACTGCAAAGTTCTCTTTCAGTGCCTCTAACAAGGTGTACTGGCTCATAAAGGTTTTACCACAGCCATAGCCGCCTCTGAG
>JAQICW010000186.1 GCA_027858355.1 Desulfobacula sp. | reverse complement strand
GATCAATCTTGTGACAAACCTTGTGGAATCTCCATTTCCTGTTGTGGGCACCTTTGATGATGAATTTCTTGAAGTGCCTGACGAGGTTTTGATCACAGCCATGAGAGAACATCAGAAATATTTTGCTTTGATAGATGAAAACAATCGTTTAAAACCTTTGTTCATAGCCGTTAACAACACAAGGGCAAAAGATATGCGGCTTTTGGCAAGGGGTCATGAAAAAGTATTACGCGCAAGACTTTCTGATGCAAAATTTTTCTTTGAAGTGGATTGTAAGTCTTCTTTGGATGACTTTACCCAAAAGCTTAAAAATGTAACCTTTCAGGAGAAACTGGGATCAGTCTATGACAAAACTCTGCGGGTTAAAGCGTTTGTTGAATATCTTGCCCAGGAATCATCATACAATGATAAAGAAAATTTGACACAGGATGTTGCAAGGGCTGCACAAATCTGCAAGGCTGACCTTGTCAGTCAGGTGGTCATTGAATTTACAAAACTTCAGGGTGTTATCGGCAGGGTCTATGCACTGAAAGCCGGCGAAAAAAAGGATGTAGCCCTTGCCATTGAACAGCACTACAAGCCTGTTTATTCCGGTGGCCAATTGCCTGAAAATCCCGTGGCCTGTCTTTTGGCAATAGCAGACAAGCTGGATACCATTTGTGGCTGTTTTTCTATCGATCTGATTCCCACGGGCGGAGCAGATCCATATGCACTGCGACGGCAGGGGATCGGCATTCTCCAGATTATGATGGAAGAAAACATGGAAGTCTCTTTAACTGCCATGATTGATAAAGGGCTTTCAGCCTATATTGATATGGAAGGTAACAGACAGGCAATTGCGGTAAAAATAAAGGAGTTCCTTCAAAACAGAATGGTCAATATCCTGACGGACAGGGGATTTTCAAAAGAAGCTGTTAATTCAGCGCTCTGGGCATCCTTTGATAATGTTCCTGATGTTGTTTTAAGGGTTAAGGCCATGGATTCTTTAAGAAAAGAACCGGATTTTGAACCCCTTTCCATTACCTTTAAACGGGTTGAAAATATTCTTAAAAAAGCAAAAGATTCACAAGGGGTGGCTGTTGATGAAAGTCTTTTGGAAGATCCGGCGGATAAAGGGTTGTTCACTGCTGTCTCTCACGTTCGTATCTTAGTTGATGATTTGATTAAAAAATGAGATTACGATACAGCACTCTCGCATATTGCCGGTTTAAGGCCAATCGTGGATACTTTTTTTGATGATGTCATGGTTATGGCAGAAGATATAAAATTAAGACAGAACAGGATTGCTTTGTTATCATCTGTGTCAGAATTGTTTAAAAACATTGCAGATTTTTCTATGATTTAAAATTATAAAGTTTAGGAGAAAAAAGTTATGGCAGGATATGATCCTGAAAAGGATAAAAAAATAAAAGAGTGGAAAAATGAGGAAACCGGGCTTATTATTTCAATTCATCAATATGGAGAAGGTGAACCAAAAGTCCAGTTAGGCCCCAGGATTCTTAAAAAAAAAGATGGATCAGACAGGGCACCTTCAAAGGCAGGCAGGCTTTCCATTGAAGATATTATGTGGATATATGATATTATTGATGAGGTAAAAGATGACTTATCCGACATGGTCGGACCTGGATAACGAATCCCTAGTCCCTCCCCTGGGAGCACGAAAAGGGTGCAATATAGGTTCTGTGGCTGTAATGGTCAGTTGCGAACCTGATCTTAAACTCATAAAATCAAATATTGTAAAACCACGGATTTTTCCTTTTTTTACAAGCACCCTTGTGACCCATGAGGAGTGTAATCAGGGTGTTAGTATTGCCGGACCCTTTATTGGTGCTCCCTATGCTGCCATGCTTCTGGAGTCGTTAATTGCAAAAGGAGCTGATAAAATTATTATTCTGGGGTGGTGCGGGGCTGTGACGGATCAATTAAACGTTGGAGATATCATTCTTCCCTGCAAAGCCATCGTGGATGAAGGAATCTCTGTAAATTACAGGATTCTGGATAAAAAAATCCCTGTTTCCGTACCAGACTTGAATTTAACAAATCAATTGTCTGATCACTTGACATCCTGCGGAATTGGTTTTCAAAAAACCACCATCTGGACCACGGATGCCATTTACAGGGAGACAAAAAAAAAGGTCGCTTATTTCAGAGACCTTGGCGCCCATGCCGTTGAAATGGAATGTTCAGCTCTTTTTTCCGTTGCTCAATATCGAAAGGTTAGCATTGCCGGAGTCCTTGTTGTGTCTGACAGTGTGGCATCAAAAGACTGGGATCCCGGATTCAGGACAAAAAGATTTATACTGGCCAGAAAGGCGGCCTGTGAGGCAGTTATGACCTTTGCCCAAGAAATGTGTGAAAATGAATGATGCAATAAAAAAAGAAGCCAGAAGGCTTCAAAAGGAATTGACAGAGCACAGCTACCAATATCATGTCCTGGATGATCCTTTAATTTCAGACTCTGAATATGATGATATGCTGAAAAAGCTCATTGAAATTGAAGAAAAATTTCCCCAGTTTTCCAGTCCTGATTCGCCGACAAAAAGAGTGGGGGCCCCTCCTTTAACTGGTTTTAAGCAAGCCTTGCATTCAATTCCCATGTTAAGTCTTGATAATGCCTTTAAGGATGATGATGTACTGGATTTTAACAAAAGAATTGTTAAAAATTTAAACAGGGAAGATATTTTATATACCATTGAACCCAAACTGGACGGCGTGGCCGTGGAATTAAAGTATGAAAACGGGAT
>JAQICW010000181.1 GCA_027858355.1 Desulfobacula sp. | reverse complement strand
GTACAATGGGAAAGATCATTTCCATGAGCCCGGCATAATGGTTGTGATTTACATAGGGACCTACAATAATAGAATTATCAGGGGAGTATCTGAACCATAACGCCATATCTTTGGTAAGGTAAAACTGGAGTATGGATGAAAAAGCCAGCAGTCCTCCAAAAACGGCAATGATGAGAACCACAGCCTGGAGAGTATCCTTTTCCTTTAAAAGCTGAACCGTCAGAAGGTAAAACATGACATAGGTGCCATATCTGAAAAATTCAGACAAAGTTGCCTTGTGATTAACAGACAGGGTCATCCATGAATGATTATCTGTCAGGGCAAATACTTTTTCCTGGATTGAAAAGGCTGCCGGAGAGAGAAATTCAATAATAAAAGGGGGAAGGGGAAGCAGCTGAAACAGAATATAGGACAAAAAGACAAACAAAGGGACAATGCCTGGGACAGCATATAGGTCCTCTTTTTTCTGTATCAGGGAAATTACGAAAAATAAAAGACCCAGGGCAGTTAAAATTTCCATAACTGCATAGGACCATGGTTCCACCGTCCCAAATGCCAGGGGTGAAAAAATTATTAAGAAAAAAACTATACCTTTTGAAAGTCTTGAGGACATATCAATCAGGACTCTGATGAATAGTAATAATCACCATAATTATAATAATATCCGCTTTTCTTAACATTGAATCTGTTGAGCACAATACCCGTTATGGGTGCTGAAATATCTTCCAGCTGCTTGAGTCCCTTTTTTAAAATTTCATGGGTTGTTTTGCCGGCCCAGGTCACAATGATAACACCGTCCACATGCTGGCTTAAGATCAGAGGATCCGTTACACTGGCCAGGGGAGGCGTATCAAAGAGGATCATATCATAGGTCTTGGAAACCTGTTCAATCAGAGTTAAAAGCCTTGCTGAGCTCAAAAGCTCGGAAGGATTCGGGGGTATGGGACCCGATGGAATGATATGCAGATTTTCATCAACCTGGATCACAATCTCTTCATCTTCCTTGGAAATCCCGGCAAGAAAAGAGCTTAACCCCGAGGTATTCTCAAGGCTAAAGTTTTTATACTGGGTGGGTCGCCTCATGTCCGCATCAATTATAAGGACATTTTTGCCGGTCTGGGCAATGCTTGCAGCAAGGCAGGAACAGATGGATGATTTGCCTTCACTAGGGATCATGCTGGTAATGAGCAGGGTTTTAGGAGGCTTGTCTGCAGCAGAAAGAAAAACAGAGGTTCTCAGGCCTTTAAAATTCTCTGCTGTCATGGATGAACTATCGTTTAATACATTTTCAACAATGGTTTGATTTTTATCCTTAAACAGATCAATGGTGCTTATGACAGGGATGTTGAATTTTTCTTCCACATCTTCCGGGGTTTTAACTGTGTTATCCAGATATTCAAGAAAAAAGGCAATGCCTATACCACCGAAAAGGCCCAAAATGATTCCCAGGAGAATATTTCTATTTTTCCTTGGGGTTGCAGGAATTTGCGGCATCTGTGCCTTTTCAATGACCCATACATTCACTGACTGATTTTGTTCGGTAATTCCTTTTTCCTTCATTTTTTTGATAAGGGCATCATAGAGAAACCGGTTGGTAGAAACTTTTCTCTTTAGAATGTCCAGTTGAATGGATTTTTCTCCCATCCTTGCTGCCTGGAATTTGGTCTGATCCAGAAGTTCTTTTAAATCCCTCTCATTGGAACGGGCCAGCTGGTATTCATTTTTAATGGTCTGGACCGCTTTTTCCAGCTCTTTTATTTTTTTGGTTTTAAGGCCTTTAAGCTCATTTTTTGCAGTGATCATTCTGGGATGTTTGAAACCATATTTTTTGGAAAGCTCTGATATTTTCTGTTCCGCATTCAATATGGTCTTATTAATCGAACCTACAGAAGTATTTTCAACAATGACCGGGATGGTCTCAAGCTGTTCTTTTTTTATATTTTTAATCTGGCTGTATACTGCGGATAGTTCCTTTCTCCGGGTTTCAGCTTTGGTAAGATTTTTTGACAGGTCTGAAAGTCTTTCAGGCAAAACGGTGAGACGGTCTTCAATGGTGATAATATCATGTTTTCTTTTATAGTCATTCAGGTCTTTTTCAGACTCTTCAAGATTTTCCCGCTGTATCTCAGCCTTTTTTTCCATCCAGCCAATGCTATAACCGGATATTTCCATCTGCATGTCCAATAATTCGTCAATATAGGCCTGGGCAACGGAATTTACAACCTTGGTTGCCACTGCCGGATTATCGGACATAAAACTTATCTGGACGATTCTTGAATTTGCAACAGGCTCTGCTGCGATTCCTGATTTAATAACATTTTCAAGCAGCTGGGCCTTGCTTGGGGGGACCTTCATCTCCAGGGGAATATTTTTTTCAATGGTATCCTGGGAAGAGAAAAACTTTTCTATCCCTGCCATTTCTTTTAATGAGGCTATTTGATCTTTAACCCAGTCTTTTGCCATGCTGAGATAAGATTTTTTTTCCTCTTTTTTCGCGAAAAAAAAAGCATGCATTTTTTCAGCACCCAGGCTTTTGACAACCTTTTCAACAACAACAGCACTTTTGATCAGCTGAAACTGGGTTTCCAAAAATTCCGGATCATAGGGGGTATATAGATAGGCACTTGTCAAACTGCCAGCCGTGTTTTTTTCGATCATAACCTTTGTTGATGCCCGAAACATGGGTGTTGCCGTAAATGTGGCAATAATAACGATCAAAAGGGTTATGATAAAAAATGTTATTATCGTGCCCTTACGCTTATTGACAATACGAAGATAATCTCTTAGATGAATTTCTTTTTCTTCCATAATTACCACAGGCTTTCAGGAACAACAATGACATCATCGGGCAGAACCTGAGCATCCATGTTCACTTTTTCAAAAATTAGCTTTTGTCCATCCACGGTCCTGATAATTTTGACTTTTTCCTTTGCAGCAATCTTGGAAAATCCACCAGCCTTTGTTATGGCCTTGATAACCGTTACATCGGCTTCATACTTATAGGAATCCGGCTTTTTTACTTCACCTGAGACATAATATGTTTTTGCCTTTGCTATATAGATACTGTCATTATCCTGGATGGGAACATTTAAAGATATGTCTCCTTGTTTTATCAACTTTTCCAGATCAATGACAATGGTATCCTTGTTTTTATCAGATTCATTACTTCGTTTTATGGTGGCACGGCTACCGGCATCAGGTGTCAGTCCACCTGCCTTGGAAATGAATTCCAGAAATGTAACTTCTCCCCTCACCTCATACTGCCCCGGATTTCTTATCTGCCCCAGGATAATGGCCTGCTTGCTTCTATGTTCCTTGATAAACACATCCACCTGGGGGCTCACAAGGTATCCGTCAGCCAGAAGGTTTTCAATCCTGCTTGAAACCTGGGAAACCGTCATGTCTTTTACGCTGATTTCTCCGATCAAGGGAACTCGTATGGTATCGTTGGAGGTGACCCGTACAGTGGTTCCTAAATCTTCATTTTCATAGACATTGATATCAAGGACATCACCCTCCCCCACTGTATAATCCAGGGCATGACCAATAACAGGCAGAAAAAATACAAATCCCAGCACAAGTAATTTTGATATAAATTTCATTTTTATCCGTTTACATGGAAATAGTTGCTCTCAGTATAACTTCATTACTGGTGTAATCATAGAAGGAAATATCGGAATCATTCAGGTTATAATAATAGGCAAGATCAAAAATCAGCCATTTCTTTGGCTCATACCGAACAGCCGGGCCAATGGTGAAATAATTATCTTTCCTGTCAATCCCGTTGTAGTCATCGATTTCAAAAGAGGCAACAAGGGTTGCTGACCATTTCTCTGTGAATTTCTGCCTGACACCCACATTTATTCCACTGGCAATAAAACTTGTAGCACCTGCTGTATCTGATTCCTGGAATTTTTGAAATGCATTGACCTGCAATGCTCTTTTTGGGGTCAGGTTATGCTGGGTCTGAAGTTCAAAGGAAAATCCATCCTGGTCTGAAACACTTGAATCATTAAAATCCTTGTCCATATATCCCAGTTTAAAACTCCCCCGGGTTTTGGCTGTGATTTCCCAGTTAATACCGGCATAATATCTGTTTTCAATGCTGTCATTTATACTTTCCGTATCAAATTCAATGTCTGCAAATGAGTATTGGGCAAATAATGATGTTTTGGGCCAGAATTTATAAAAAGCATACAAGGCAAAGGAATTATCCATTCTGTTTCTGTAATCATTTATGCTTTCATCATAATCCAGAATATAATTTGAATAATCAAATCTTACTTTAAGCTTTTCCGAAGGTTCATAGGTGGAAATAAAATCCAGCAGATTATCCTGGTACCTGTACAGGGTGTCTGTGAAACCATCTCCGCTAATTTCCTCCCTGTCATTGAAAACATCAATAATATCAAAGGACAGCCCCATATTCAGATTGTATTGAAATAATGCTTCCGCGTTATGGTTCCAGTGATCACGGTTCGAATGGTTGGCGTAAAGAACTATTTCCGGAGAATATAAGGCATATGCCTGGTAGCGTCTGGTTGCCTCAGGCTTTACCCGGCTCAATTGGAGGCCTCCTGCTGATGTGGTATTGGTATCAATGGACAAAAGTTTTTCCCGATTACCGGGAATTGCAAGCCAGATACCCGGTGCGATGGTTGTGATAAAATCATTCTTTTTATTGGATTCTGTAATAAAAAGATTATCAGTCCATTTTTCTTCCACAATCAGGAATGGATGAAAAATCCCCCCTTTTTTTCCAAATATATCAGCGCCTATGCCTGTTTCCTCAGAAACCGGCTTTCCCTTTGACTGGCCCATGGGTATGGAAGAAGCTTCCTTTGACTGGCCAATAGGAGGAGTTTCTGCTGCATATGCATAACAGAGGGAGAAAAAAATAGAAAACCAGATAAAAACAACATATCTAAAATACATTTTATACTTCATTTTATATTTCCCCCTTGTAACTCATGAATGCTGCTTTATTTAATTATATACAAAAGAAGTGTATACAAAAGTACAAAAGTACTATTATAAATCATAAGAATAGCTAACATAAGCTCAATTTCAGAGTTTTGTCAACAAAAAAAAGCCCTGTATTAACAGCATACAGGACTTTTTTACTCAAGTAATTTTCTTTGCGAATAACTGTGTGATTCTTATCCTGCTGCGCCCGGGGAAAAAGATGAGTAGAAGTCTTGTTTCACCGGTGTGTCCATGGGTGTCGTGTCTATCGCAACTTCTTCAGGTGTAAAACCAAGACCTTCCCTGAGAGCAACGTCTTCAGGTGTATAGCCAAGGCCTTCCCTGAGACATTGGGCCTGGGCGATTTCATCCCGGGTCAGCATATTCTCATTCACAGCAGCGTTGGTTGCCTGTGCCATAAGGCTCTTGGATATACCGGCTTCAGTGGCGCACATGCAAAGCTGGTTCAGATCAATTTCTGCCCCGGAACTGAAAATCCCGGTAATAACATTGTAGGGATTAAAATTAAGATCAACAGCCAGTTTCATGGCTTCGCAGGGCGGGGCTTTTTGATCCATGGCTTTTTTAATAGCTTCATCCAGGGCCTCTTCTTCACTGAGGGTATATCCAAGACCGCCTGTTTTCTTTTGAGACCGTATTTTTTCCAGGTCATGAACAAATGCTAAATCCCATTTTGGTGTTTTTTTGTCCTGGGCAAAACCAGGTGAGACAAAAACCACCAGTCCAATGGAAATAATTATTACAGCAATTAGATTTTTCATATTTATTCTCCTTAATGTTCATCATGTATTCTTATAAAAATACAATTGTTTTAGTACAATTGTTTTAGTATTAAAGCAATAGGCATGCCACGTTGAAAACCCTGAAAATCAGAGGCTTTTAATTAAGAAACAATAAAAATAGGAATTTTTTACACCATAATACAACATTTATATCCTACTTTTCGGTAAATTAATGTTATATTATTCATCTGTTCCTGCCTCAAGCCCTTCTAAAAAAGAAAGTATTCCCATGGAATTTTCATTTTTTCTTTCACCATAGGAATTAAAGCTGATTCCGGTCTGATACCGATAGCTTTGCTCAGGATTTTTTGATATCCATTTTATATTAGCCAGAATCTCCGGAGCCTGGTCGCTTCCGGGAATATCTAATTTTATTGTAATACCCTTGCCAGGCGCAAGCCTGTGATTACATAAAAATTTTGCCCCACCCTTGCTGAGATTTAGAACAGGATAATAATCTTCTAAATATTTGCCTGCAAGAAAAAAAAATGGCTTTTCTTTATAGTGGAGTGTGGTTCCTGGGATATTAAAGCGTTTGCAGTTTCTTTTTTTCAAATTGGATACCTCGGGCAAAATTTGATTATTATTCGTTACGATTTATTTTCCTATAGAAATACACAAATTATAAATTAATTACAACTCTAAACCAAAAATCTGATTTTGCCAGTTCAGCCATACTGCGAATGAGCTTTTAAAAAATGGCAACTCCATGACAAAAAAATGTCACAACTCAAAGATAAGCTTTTGCCTGGGTGCTGAAGAGCCTGGCATATTTTCCATCCTGTTTCATAAGCTCTACATGGGAACCCTGCTCAACGATGCTTCCCTTATCCAGAACAAGAATTTTATCAGCCATTTTCACGGTTGAGTATCTGTGGCTGATGATTAAAGCGGAACGACCCTGCATCAATGTTTTTAATTTTGAAAAAATATTTTTCTCTGTTTCAGGATCAAGGGCACTGGAAGGCTCGTCAAAAACAACAAAAGCTGCATCCTTGAAAAAAGCCCGTGAAATGGCAACCATCTGCCATTGCCCGATGCTCAGTTCCTCACCGTCTTTGAACCATCGGCCAAGGATGGTATCGTACCCTGATTTAAAGGTCATTATTTTTTTATCAATCCCGGCTTTCCCGGCAGCGCCCTTGATTTTTTCCATTTCATCCCTTTGATCCACATTGCCTAAGAATATATTTTCCCTGACTGACAAATGGTATTTAATCGGGTCCTGGAATACAATGCTAATTTTTTTGCGAAACTCATTGAGCCTGAAATTTTTTATATCTGTCCCATCCAAAGTGATATTTCCTGAGTCTGGATCATAAAGTCTGGATAAAAGTTTAACAATAGTGGATTTTCCAGAACCATTCTCTCCGACCAGAGCAACGATCTCTCCTGGTTTTATGGAAAAATTTACACAATTTAACACCTTTTTACCACAGCTCTGGTAAAAAAAGTTCACATCTTTAAATTCAATGCCCTTAACAATGGGTTCTGCAATTTCCAGGGGGGTTTCAGGACTTTTTACCCGGGGCGCAAGGTTTAAGAAATCATAGAAATTAGAGAGAAAAAGATTATCCTCATACATCTGGGCCATGCTTTCCAAAAGGGTCTTCAAATATCCCACCCCCCTTTGAAATGCCTGGAAATACATCACCATATCCCCCAGGGTGATGCTTCCCTGGACCGTGCGGTATGCAATATAGGCAAAGGTCCCAAAGGCGGCAATGGTGATGGCTGACTGGGCCATAAAATCTCCGAAAATCCGTTTTTTTTCTAGAAGGAGTTTTTCGCCTTTGAGCAGTTTGCGAATGGATTTGAACAGGTGAGTGAAATAGGGCCCAAGATTGAAGAGCCTTAATTCCTTGGCATGGGCATCTCCGGTCAGTATATGATTATAATAATGGGACTTTCTTTCATCTTCTGTTCTTTTTTCCTGCCAGGAATATATTTTTTTAGAGTATTTAAGGCGGAAAATGATGCCGGGAATAGTTGCCCCGATGATGACCAGGGAAAGAAAAGGGGCAAAGGAGGTCAGCAGCAGGAATACAGCCACAAAAGAGACTGCGTTCTGGCCGGCCAAAAACAGTCCATTTACAATGCTTGTGGGTCTGTATGGGCCTTCCATCTGGGCCCTGTGAAGGGTGTCCTGGTATTGGGAGGATTCATAAAAGGCCAGGTCTGCATCCATGGATTTTGCATGGAGTACGGAAAACATATGATCGGTAACAGTAAGGGACTGGGCCTTTTTAAGATAATCGGACAAAAAAGAAAAAAATGCAGTCAACAGGCCCACCCCGCAGGCCAGGCAAATGTAGAAAAACACCCTGGACATGCCCTGGCCCGAAGCAATATCCCCTGGATTGAAAGCCAATGGGGTAACCGCATCAATAATCAGCTTGATCAGGTACAAGGACAAGAGGGGAAGGCAACCCGCAATTATGACCACAATGCCGGACAACAGGGTATATAAGGGGGATGCCTGCCATACAAACCTGATGGCCCGGTCAATGCGCAGGGCATTTTTAAGCTTGGTATTTAAGGAATTGATATTCATCAGGCGGGATTATACATCAAAGGGGGAAAAAATACAGTGGTAATGGTTATTCCGAGAAAGAATAATGGGACGCAGATATACGCAGATAATCGCAGATAAAAAAAAACAGAAAAAAAAGACAGAGAGTATTGATAACTCTCTGTCTGTAGGAATATATTCAGAATATTGAAATATTAAGCCATATGTTTTTTTCTTGAAACAGCACTAAACCCTAAAAGACCAAGCCCGAAAAGCAGGATGGTTCCAGGCTCCGGCACTACCTGGTCCGAATCAAGCGTAAACGTAAAGTCAGGATCTGTGGCCGTGGTCAAAAAATCAATTGTAAGTGTTCCATAAACATCTTGCTCTGAAGGTGTGGTGGTTGCGCCATCAACAGAAATAGGATCACTAAATGTCCATAATGCTTCTAACGTATCACTGGGTCCAAAGAAGTCTGTATCAAAGTAGTCGTATTTATAATTGACAGGATCATCGGTATCACGGTTCGTGTGGTTGTACGTCCAATAACCAAAGAAAGATCCTACTGTATACCACTCAGCATCGGTAGTGCCCCAGATAATATCAAAAACAGTATCTCCGGCCAACGCATTAATCGTGATTGAATCAATACCGTTTGTATTGTCGGATTGGAATGCCCACTGGTCTGTAGAGAACTCTGGAAAAGAGTCATCACCTGTAAAAGTTAATGACCAGTCATCGTCATCACCAGTCACCCCGCTTGTACTTGTAGAGATATCTGTACCCCAAGTCTTAATTTCGGAATTTCCATCCCCAAATACAACAGTGACTTCCATGCCATCCATATCAGCATATCCCACAACATCACTTATACCTTGAACCGTAGTAGCAGATCCAATTACCGGGTAGAACAAACAAAGTAAAATGACTAAAAAGATAGTTTTTTTCATAATTTGATACTCCTTAGATTTATGAGCTGCCAGCCATGCTGTTCTCTCTTTCATTTCCACAAGTGCCCCCTAGTGGCCCGGCGGCTTGAAAACAGGCGAACAAAACAGACTCTTCTGGATTGCTTCGGCTGATTACGATTAATTCTGGTTTTTTCCAATGCTTTTTATTCTCTTCTCTCATCTATAATTCCTCCATATATTTAAAATAATAGAGCATACGTTTAATTTAAGGCTTATGAATTGCAAAATTCATACCGCTTTGATGCAATGGAACAAAAATATTGCGAATATCCGTCCAGTTTGTTTGTTTCCAGGTCAGCCTTGGCAGGACACCATGTGCATAAATCAATTATGCTGCATTTCCCGCATTTGTCAAGGTAGATTTTGTTTTCTGATTGTAAATTCAAAATACCAGGGACAAACTCTTCCCATGCTTTTTTAAGCGACCCTTTTTTTAAATCATATATACACTTATCATTGACTAAAGAACCACAGAGTCTGAAAAACCCGTTACAATCTATCATACAGCTGCTGAGACCTGCACCGCATTGAAAAAGTTTCTCTGTTGTATCCCCAAGAACAATTTCTTCATCCATCCTTGCGCATTCTTTTTTGACGGCCTCCATTCTCATGGAATCTTCTTGTTCAAGGGTGATGATCTCTTCGACAGACAGCCTTTGATTGATGATATCCTGGTTTCTTTTTTTGTTTTTGTCTGTCCGCAGTACCAGGAAAGGATCAAACCTGAAATTTTTATATGATTTGTTCCTGCAAAACTCTGTGATCTCTTTTAAATGCTTGAAATTGGATTTCATGATGGTTGCCTTTAAACTAACCGGCATTGATGCTTTAATCAGCTTTTCAAGGCCATCTATAAATATGAAATAATTATTTGTCCTGGCAACCCTTGTATATTTTTTTTCAGAAAGGCCATAAACGGTCACCTCAATATCCCTTGGCGGATATTTCTTAAATAATTTTATATGATCTTTTGATATTAAAGTGGCATTTGTGAATACAGAGACAATAAGGCCTTTCTTCTTAATATATTTGTAAAGATCAAAAAAATCATCCCTTAATAATGCTTCCCCTCCGGTGATACATACCCAGAGGACTCCCAGATCAACTGCCTGATCTATAATTTCCTTTAACTCTTTTGTTGAAAGCTCGTTATTAATTGCATGGGGATCGTCAGGCGGGAGGTTGTTGTAGCAATGAATGCAGTTATTATTACACCGAGCAGTAAGCTCCAGGGTAAGTTGAAGCAAGATTCCTTTTTTTTTTTGCCTTTTCCCATAATGGGAAATCTGAAATCGAGATGGTTTTTGTCATTTTTTAATTTTTTTTTTTATAAAACGGGCCAATGGAAGTAGAACCCTATTTAAAAAACCTGTTTTGGATAGAAAGGCAATCGTCAGGTTCTGCCATCTTTTATAATATTTTTTTTTCCCGGACGCTGTTTTAACCGCAGTCACAATTCCAAGAATACGCGTTTTTTGAAACCATCCATCATCCTTGGAACAATTGTCTCCTTTAATTTGGAGAAGACCGTTTTTTAACAGTATAACTCTATGGACGATTATTTTTTCCCTGTTTGTATCTATTGCTGCAACAATATCCCCTGCCTTAATCGTGTTCTCCCCGTTTGAAGGTTTTATGAACAACGTGCTCCCGCTTTTGAGGAAAGGGGACATGCTGGTGCCATATCCTTTGATTTTAATATGGCCAATATGCTTGTCAGCACAGATTGATTCAACAAGTTCACATAAAGTGTTACCATTTAAAGTAAAATCACCCATTAACGTGACTCTGCAATAAGTCCCTTTGCCAGAAGGTCACCTAAAAGTTCGGTTACATCTTTTATAATTATATCCAGCGGTGCATCATATTCATCAGCAAGTTCTGAGCACAAAACTGCAACACTAGTCTTATCTTTTAATTTTTCCCATATTGCCCTGCCTGTCCCTTCCAGAGAATACAGCGATTCATCAAAATCAACGGTCCCGTTCCCGGCTTCAATGGGAACGATTATCAAATCATCCTCAATCTGTCTTGCGACAATTTTTTCAGACAGCACATAAATTTTATTTAAATCAATTTTTTCATTCACTCTTGTATTCCTTGTGTGACTATAATTTCTCAATAATGTCGCGTATTTTACCACTTTTGTCAAATTGCAGATCCAGACAATCTACCTGTCTGGACAGTTTGTCCATAAAATCGATTGTCGACTCCCACCAGTCATCAGTGGCAAGTGGTTTAACCAGACAGCTCAGGAGGCGCCTGAATTTTATTTTATTATCAGGAATGCAGTCAAGCTGGTTTTTGTCGGACTGATTAAGAAAAAATATTGCTCTAAGCGTTGCGGATAAAGGAGATATCTGTGAAATATCACCGGGTTTCCATGTTCCAAATAGTGAGTACTCTGTCTGGGTCTTTCTGATAATATTTCTGTCATCACAAAGGATAACGGATTTTTTTTCCATTATTTTAGCCATTGTGGATTTTCCTGCACCAGAATGGCCTATAAATAAATACCCTTTGTTTTTATGAATCAGTCCCATTGAATGCATAATGCAGCCCTGCCTGAAGGCAAGTATTCGGCTCAGCAGAATCTGATCGGTCGGAAAAAGAGAAAGGCTGGTCAGCTTACCTTCCAAAAAAAAATCAGCAGCATAAGAATTATTATATGTATCAAGCCTTGTATGATCTTTGTTAGTTAGAAACTTTCTATAATTGGTTGTATGCAGAGAATGATTTTCTAACCATTCATAAATGAATCTATCCTGTTTTTGATACACAGCCCAGGGCGCTTTAAAATATATTCTATCCTTTTCTGTGAAATCAATAGGGAGTTTCCTATTGAAATAATGATTGATAACAATATTTTCGGGGCCCGGTCCATTCACCTCAAATTGTTTGAATTTTGGATGAAAAGTATCGGCGTTAATAGGAAGTTCAGAATTTACTTCAATAGTAAATCCACCTGTTTGATAGTATCTTGTATCCATCTTATTTATTCCAAAAAGTTAAACAACTGGTGCTGATAGGGCCATTTACAATCGTTTATAATATGCCGATGTACTAAACACCCTACTACTCATTCATAATGATAAATTGCTAGTGCAACCCGAGTGCTTTCATCCTTTGAGAAATAGTTAAACCTGCTTTTTTTTTCATAGCATCGGGCATGCTGCTACAGCTAACTAAATCAACCAGGACAGATTCTTTTTCTCTTACAGTGTTGATAAATGTTGTGACAGGTTTTGCTCGCAGGCCCAGTTTATTTCCTAAAGCACTGAAATCATGTCCCGTGTAAAACCCATATTTTTCATAAGCTTTGGAGAAGATACCATTTTTCTCATCTTCAAGCAGGTCCAGAGCCAGGCAGCCAGAGGTGAAAACATTATCAAATGCATTCGCAAAAAGAGAATCATAATTGGGTGTCATGCAGTCATAATAAAGGCCTGTGTTGTCAGGCAATTTCTGAAGACTTATATTTTTTAAGTGCATGTCATCATTGCCAATAATGTAAGCATGAACGACACGACAAAAAAAATCAAAGATAACCGATGCCTTGCCATTTGTCATGGCATTGATGAGTTTGCCAGCTTTTTCATAACTGTACGCATATTTATCCTCACTTCTCATTCCAAAACCCTGAACAAGATCTTCCTGATGGATTTTAACGTCCCCTTTGCGGTCAAACCGCTTTGTGATATAAACAAGCTCTCCATCGGAAAACGAGACTAAACCACAAGATGCGGTTTCAATTCCAAGGATTCGACTTGTTAGCATGGCACAGTGCTCGTTTTCCGAAGCATGCAAAAACGTTTCTGGGCTGGGCTTAAGAATATACTCGCCTTCAGTGGGAGTCATTTTCAGTTCATTGTCTGAATTGATTTTAAGAGAAAGTTTCTGCTGTACACCTGAAATGGACATGCCTTTGGATTTGTTCGGACTTTGCCTGAAAAATTCCTTCCTGGTAAATGAAAGAACAGGATTAACCCTAAGACTTTGAAATAATTTTCTAAATTCTGAATCTAAATAATGGGGATATTTTGAATCTCTTTTAACCGGTTTAAGGCTGATTCTGCAATAATTCATTATTGCTCCTTAAAATAGTAACTGCACCCGCCATATCTTTTCCATTCTCCAAAATAAGCTCAAATTTATCATTTTCATTAATTTTTTGAGCTTTGCATTGTATTTTTTTGAGCCATCCTTCGGAAGCCAGATTCTCAAAAAAAGGAAACAAACTATTGCTCCTGAAAGGTTGCTCCTGCAATGGAAGATTAAAACTCAGGGGAGCCCCCGTAGCAATATATTGCAGATCATAGGTAAAGCTGTATTCACTTTTGGTCTGTTTCAAAATTCCGGCAAACTTTTTATTAAAATAAACTTTACCTATCCTATCCACAGATTCAGTCCTAAAGTGTTTACAACATTCATCACAATATCCAGACGTACGGAAACAGCCCCGGTTTCAATTTTGTTTAACGTGCTGTATGAAACACCGCTTAATTCACACAACGCCCGCCTGCTTAATCCCTGATTTTTCCTCGCCGCTCTGACAACATCCCCGATTTTATCAATGCTGACAGCATCCTTCAATTTTTCGGATTGATTAAGCCTGCCAGCAAGATTATTGTATTGTTCTCGAATTATTTCCAGGTGCTCATCAATACTCATAAATCACCGTGTTTTAATACCGATTGCTTTTATTACAACTAATTAAACTAATAATTTTATAAAACTATCACTATCGCATTTAAAATATCATATTTATCTGCGATAGCATACTATTATTTATTTTTTCAATAGAATTGTATGTGATAAAGACACTTTTCTCACTTGTTGAATCAATTCAACCCCTTTTCATTCTGTTAATAGTTAAAATATATAGTTTGAAGGCTTTTATGGGGCTATTCGCGATCTAAATGTAAATGGATTTTAATTGCCTTATCCACATTTTCCATCAAATCGAGGGTCAGCTTTCCAATCTGTTTTATCAATCTTGCCTTATCTATCGTCCAAATCTGGTCAGCCTTTCCTTTTGAGTCTTTTTTCAACTGACTGGTTTCCTTTGAAAGATAAACTTCAAAAGGATATATTTGGGTAAGATTTTTAGAAGTAACCGGTATTATGGTCACAGTCCCGGAATGTTTATTGCTGATATTATTGGAAACAACAATGACAGGTCTTGTTTTTGCTATCTCATGGCCGATCACAGGATCAAGTCCTGCCAGAAATATTTCCCCCCGGTTAATATTCATCCCAGTTCTCAATATCAATGGCTTCAAATTCTTTTGTGATTTTCAATCCTTCATTTTTTGTTGCCTGATATCCTTCTGCAAGAATTACTTCCAATGTTTTTTCTTTCAGCTGTCTAATTCGCATTGTTATGGCTTCTGCTATAAATTGACTCCTTTTACGGGGCGCTGCACATTGATTGAGTTCTTCAGCAATGGAAGAAGGAATTGTAATATTTAATCTGACCATTTCAGTACTCATAATATCCTCCTTAGATTTTTATACTCTAGTTTCAAACTCAATTTAAAACATCAATGTCGGCTTTAGCAAACACCATTTTAAGGGGTATCACCTATGTCTCGCATCTTTTGAAAGCATTGATCCAAATCACAATAACAATGACTCAAGATATTTCATACCCTGACATACCCTGACGTTGCTGTTCATTCTTTCACGTTTCAAATGCAGCACCAATTGAGTTGCCGGGATATCATACCGTTTGCTGAAATTGATCAATGCCCTGGCCGGCTGCGCCTCGGATCGTTTGGTTTCAATCAGTAATTCAGGGGTGTTGTCCTGTACCAGGCAGAAATCAACTTCAGCGCCATCCTTGGTCCTGACATAGTGAAGAGATGCGGGTTTTCCTTCAAGGTCAACCTGTGCGCAAACATGTTTCAGCAGGCACAACGCAACCATGTTTTCAAAGATTGCGCCTTCATCACCTTTCACCATACCCGTGTCATAAAAATAGATTTTCGGTGTTTTTAAAACAGATCGGACAATATTTCTGGAATAAGGGGTTACTTTAAATATAATAAACAATGATTCTAATATCTGGATGTATTTTTTTACGGTATTGGGTGATACGCTGACATCTTCAGCAATGGACTGATAGGAGACAGGCGATCCTGTCCTGGATCTTAACAATTCAAGAATCAGCTGAATCGCCTTAAAATCGTGAATCCGTTCAAAATCAAGAATATCGGTTCGGATCAGACCATCGATATACTGCATACGCCATCGGTCAGCATCTGTACTGTTGTCCGCCAGAAAAGGTTCTGGAAATCCTCCCCGGGTGAGAAAAAATGTGGGGTCTACATATTCACCCATATGATTCATTTCAGCAGGTGAAAACGGAAGCAGTCTATG
>JAQICW010000121.1 GCA_027858355.1 Desulfobacula sp. | reverse complement strand
CTTCTGTACAGGGCCTTAACGCAGAGAAGCGTTAAGACAGCCAAGTGTTTGAGTGATAGCGTGAGTACCAGTTTTGGCTATTAGCGTGTATCTTCATATATCCGTGCAATGATTTCTTTTAAGAGTTTTGCAGCCACCATGGATGTCATTTTAATTGAGTTCCAGGTTGATGTCCTGGCTCCAAATAATTTTGTCATCTTTTTTTTTAACAGATTCACTGATGATATCAAGAAATGAATTCCTTGAAATTTCCATTGCTCCCATACTCACAAGATGGTCTGTGGTCACCTGGCAGTCAATTAAATCAAAATCCTGTTTTTTTAAATGTTTTGAAAGGGCGACCAAAGCAATTTTTGATGCATCACTTTCAAAAGAAAACATGGATTCCCCGAAAAAGGATCTGCCAAGACAAACCCCATACAGTCCGCCAACTAATTTGTTTTCTCTCCAGGTTTCAATGGAATGGGCATATCCCAGCGTATGAAGTTTTATATAAGAATCAACCATTTCATTTACAAGCCAGGTGCCTTCCTGTTCATTTTTTCTTGGTTTTGCACAGGAACGAATGGTTTGCTCAAATGCCGTGTCTACGGTAATGCTATAGATATTTTTTTTTATTTTTTTATGCAGACTTTTTGAAATCTTAATATTTTTTGGAAATAGTACCAGCCTTGGATCAGGTGACCACCAAAGCAAAGGCTCATCTTTTGAAAACCAGGGAAAGATTCCATTTTCATAAGCAAGGAGTAGCCTTTGGGGGGAAAGATCTCCCCCTATACATAAAAGTCCATCAGATCGAGCAAGCCAGGCCGGGGGAAAGTCTAAGTTTTTTGATAACCTGAAAAAGGGCATTCAACTTTTAAAGATAAAATTAAGCGCATTATTCCGAAGGCCAATGGATATTTTACCGCCTTTTTCCAATTTGCCAAAAAGGATTTCATCTGTGAGCTTGTCTTTTATCCGGGTCTGGATAATCCTTGCCAAAGGTCTGGCTCCAAATTTGGGGTCATATCCTTCCTTTGCAAGAAAGGACCGAACCTTGGCAGAATAGCTCAATTTAATCTCTTTGACCTTAAGCATGGTTTTGAGTTCTCTCATATTTTTATCAACAATTAATTCCATGATCTTAGGGGACAGATGGTTAAATTGTACAATACCGTCAAGCCGGTTTCTAAACTCAGGACTGAATGTCTTTTCAACGGCTTTCATTCCTTTGGAATCAATATTTGCTGACTGGGAGCCAAATCCAATGGAATTGACACTCATTTCCCTTGCCCCTGCATTGGATGTCATGATGATGATAACATTCCTGAAATCAGCTGATTTACCCGTGTTGTCCGTCAGGGTTGCATAGTCCATAACCTGTAAAAGAATATTATAAAGATCCATATGGGCTTTTTCAATCTCGTCAAGCAATAGAACGCAGTGAGGATGTTTCCTGATACTGTCCGTCAGGATACCTCCCTGGTCAAAGCCCACATATCCTGGTGGGGCTCCGATAAGTCTTGAAACAGCATGCTTTTCCATGTATTCACTCATGTCAAATCTTAAAAATTCTATCCCCATATGATGGGCAAGCTGTTTTGCAACCTCTGTTTTGCCAACACCTGTCGGTCCCATGAAAAGAAAAGATCCAACGGGACGATCCGGAGCTGCCAGACCCGCCCTTGATCTTTTAATGGAAGTGGTCAAAGTTTCAATGGCATCATTTTGTCCAAATATAACATTAAACATTCTTTTTGGCAGGGATGAAAGGCTGGCTTTATCCGTTGATGTAACACTTGTGACAGGCACTTTGGCAATTTTAGCGACAATTTTTTCAATATCTTTGGGGCTAACTATTTTCCGTTTGCCTTTTCCCTTGAGCCGCAGAAAGGCACCTGTTTCATCAATAACATCAATGGCTTTGTCCGGCAGGAGCCGATCATTGATATATTTATCCGACAGATAGGCCGCAGCTTCAATAGTTTCAGCCGTGTAGGTCAGACCGTGATGTGCTTCATAGTAAGGTTTAAGCCCATTTAAAATTTGAGTTGTTTCTTCAACGGAGGGCTCGCAGACTTCAATTTTTTCAAATCTCCTTGAAAAAGCACGGTCTTTTTCAAAATGATTTTTGTATTCTTCATAGGTTGTTGTACCGATACATTTTATATCTCCGGAGGAAAGAGCCGGCTTTAAAATATTTGAAGCATCCATGGACCCGCTGGAGGTTGCACCGGCTCCTACTACTGTATGGATTTCATCGATAACCAGCAATGCGTTTTCTTTGGATTCAAGGGCGTTGATAACATCTTTTAGACGTTGTTCAAAGTCTCCTCGATATTTTGTTCCGGCAAGAAGTGTTCCCATATCAAGGGAATATAATTCACAATTGTCTAAAAGATCCGGTACCAGTTTGTCATTTATTAGTATGGCAAGCCCTTCGGCAATGGCTGTTTTTCCAACTCCGGGATCTCCCACCAGAATAGGATTGTTTTTTCTTCTGCGGCAAAGAACCTGCATGACCCTGTCCATCTCATCAACTCTTCCGATAAGCGGATCTATCTTTTTATCTTTTGCCTTTTGCAAAAGATTTGTTGTAAACATTTCCAGGGGTTCTTTCTTTTGCTGCTGTTTTGATTTTCTGTCGTCAGGATTGAATATTCTCCGGGACGGGTCCATAGCCGGGGGACCTTTTTTTGCAGGTTCCACCGTGTGTGAAATTAATTTTAATACATCAAGACGGGTAATTCCTTCTGATTCAAGATAGAATGCAGCATGGGAATCTTTTTCCTGGAAAATGGAGGCAAGAATATCCCCAAGATTGACCTCACTTTTTTCCGCAGATCGGGCCTGATTGATGGCGCGCTGTATCATTCGCTGGAAACCAATGGTCTGCTGCAATACATATTCTTCTTTTTTGTCAATCCTGGTTAATTTTTCATTAAAGAATTTTTCAAGTTCCTGTTTTATCAGTTCCGGGTTGCCGCCACATTGTTCAATCGTCTGGGCGCCTGTTTCATGGTTAAGGATTGCATAAAGAACGTGCTCAACACATACATACTCATGCCTTCTTTTTTTTGCCTCCCTTACGGCAAAACCGAGGGCTGTACTAAGTTCTTTGCTAATCATACCTACTCCTTTTCCATTGTACTTTTTAAAGGAAAACCTTTATTGCTTGCCAGGTTGTGTACTGTTTCAATTTTGGTTTCTGCGATCTGTCTTGTATAGATACCGCATATTTCTTTTCCTTTATTATGTACATTAAGCATTATTTTTGTCGCTTTTTCAAGTGATTTTCCGAATACGGTTATAAGAATTTGTACCACAAACTCCATGCTGGTATAGTCATCATTGTGGAGGATGACTTTATACATGGGCGGCAGATCGTCTTTTGATCTTGAGGAAATGTCCTCTTTTATTTCAGAGCCAGTGGATGTCATTATCAATGTTTCCTAAGTCATGCAGCATTTTTTATATTTTTTGCCGCTTCCACAAGGGCAGGGGTCATTTCTTTGTATTTTTATCGAAGACCGTTTCACAGGTTGCTTTATGCTGGAACCGTCTGAATGGGAAAAGGTAAGATTTTCCTGTTCTTTCTTTTTCATTTCACTCACCTGGGAAGGGGTGGATATCTGGATCTTGAATAAAATCTCCACCACTTCTTCTTTAATCCTTTCCATCAACCCATGGAACATGTCAAAGCCTTCTTTTTTATAAATTCGCAAAGGATCCTGCTGTGCATATCCACGAAGCCCTATACCCTCTTTTAAATGATCCATGGATAACAGATGCTCTTTCCATCTGTTGTCAACGGTTTGAAGAATGATATGCCTTTCAATTTCCCTTGTGATATCAATACCTATGGAAGCTTCTCTTTGGCCGTACAATTCTTTTACATGCTCAAAAAGCTTTTCTGATAATTGTTCCGGACTATTGCTTTCATTCACTGCCGTTTCAAGGTCAGGGTTAAAGTTAAAGACTTGTTTAATTCTTTTTTTAAGCCCTTTTAAATCCCATTTCTGGACAGGGGTTTTTTCAATAAAAAATTCTTCAACAATATCATAGGTCTTGTCTTCGATCATTTCCATGACAACGGTTTTTAAATCCTTTTCCATCAATGCTTTGCGCCGCTGTCGATAAATAACTTCCCTTTGCTGGTTCATTACATCATCATATTCAAGCAAATGCTTTCTGATTTCAAAGTTATGGCCTTCAACTTTTGATTGTGCGTTTTCTATGGCCTTGCTGATAAAAGAATGTTCAATATGCTCGCCATCTTCAATACCGAGTTTGTCCATAACTGCATGGATTTTTTCACCGCCAAATATTCTTAAAAGATCATCTTCCAGAGAAAGATAGAATCTTGAAGTCCCCTCATCCCCCTGTCTGCCGGAACGACCGCGAAGCTGATTGTCAATTCGTCTGGATTCATGGCGGGATGTGCCCAGAATATGGAGCCCGCCAAGTGCTTTAACTCCTTCTCCAAGAACAATATCAGTACCCCTGCCAGCCATATTGGTGGAAATGGTAACGGCACCTTTCTGCCCGGCATTGGCAACGATTTCAGCCTCTGCTTTATGATGCTTTGCATTTAAAACAGTATGCTTTATGCCTTTTTTCTTGAGTTTTTTGCTCATATCCTCGGAAACATCAATGGAAATGGTTCCCACAAGTACGGGCTGGCCCTTTTTAGAAAGCCTTATGATCTCTTTTATGGCAGCGTCATATTTTTCTTTTTTTGTTTTGTATATCAGATCAGGATAATCTTCCCGGATCATTTTCATATGGGTCGGGATTACCAGGACATCAAGGTCATATATTTATTTAAATTCAGGTGCTTCTGTCTCAGCCGTACCCGTCATGCCGGATAATTTGTTATACATCCTGAAATAATTCTGAAAAGTAACGGAGGCAAGGGTCTGATTTTCATTTTCTATTTTAACGTTTTCTTTTGCTTCAAGGGCCTGGTGAAGCCCTTCACTATAACGTCGACCCGTCATTAACCGCCCTGTAAATTCATCAACTATGATCACCTGGTTATTTTTAACAATATAATCTGTATCCCGCTTGAAAATTGTGTGCGCCTTCAGGGCCTGGTTTAAGTGATGGAGTATTTCTATGTTTGCCGGATCATATAGATTATCAACTTTGAGAATGTCTTCGCCCTTGGCAATTCCAACTTCTGTCAGAGAAACGCTCTTTGATTCTTCATCAAGTGTATAATCTATGTCTTTTTTAAAGGCCGGGATAATGGTATTGACATGGGTGTAAAAATGGGTTGATTTTTCAGCAGCCCCTGAAATGATCAAAGGTGTTCTGGCTTCGTCAATAAGAATACTGTCAACCTCATCTACTATGGCAAAATTTAGCTCTTTCTGGGCAAGGGATTCTTTGTCAAATTTCATGTTGTCCCTTAGATAATCAAACCCGAATTCATTGTTTGTGCCATAGGTAATATCTGCACCATAGGAACGTTTTCTTTCTTTGTCATCAATATCATGGAGAATAGCACCAACGCTTAATCCCAGGAAATTATAAATTTGGGACATCCATTCAGCATCCCGCTTGGCCAGATAATCATTTACAGTAACAATGTGAACGCCTTTCCCAGATAATGCATTAAGGTAGGCAGGAAGAGTGGACATCAATGTTTTACCTTCACCTGTCTTCATCTCAGCAATACATCCCTGGTGAAGTGCAATACCCCCAATCAACTGAACATCAAAATGACGCATGCCAAGAGTCCTGATAGAGGCTTCCCTTACAAGGGCAAAGGCTGTGGGTAAAATATCATCCAAAGCTTCCCCGTTTTCAATCCTTTCTTTGAATTCAATTGTTTTTTGAGGTATCTGCTCATCTGACAAAAGTTTCATTTGAGGTTCAAGAAGATTAATTTCATCAACAATCGGTTGGAGATCTTTTAAAATTCTGTCATTATTAGACCCGAAGATTTTTGTAAAAATATTGAATACCATGTATAGTCTGCCTGTTATTTAATAATAATATTTTGTGCTCGCCGACAACTGCCAATTTTTTAGTTCAAGCACTATTTAGCTATTTTACGTAAAATATATAATCATTAATTTAAAAAATAAAACAAAAAATTGAAAATAATTTTGTTTTAGGGAAAGAATAAAGATGCAAAGATTAATTTAGAATATAGTTTAAAGGATTTACAGGTGGTCCATTAAGATGAATTTCATAATGAACATGGGGACCTGTACTTTGTCCAGTGTTGCCGAGAAGGGCAATGACATCACCCCGTTTGATT
>JAQICW010000100.1 GCA_027858355.1 Desulfobacula sp. | reverse complement strand
AGGTTTATTCGGGATAGGTTTATTCGGGAACAATCCGATTAATTCCTCTTTTAATACCTGTTTGAGTTCTTCTGAACTGGACAGTTTTTTGGCTTTGTCCTTTATTTTCTTCATCATTTCCATGGTCACATCAATACCCAGATCAGATGAGATCAAGACTTCCTCCAATTCTTCAAAAAGGTCTTCATCAATCGTTTTGCCTGAACCAAAAAGATCATTGATGTCTGTGGTTAATACCTTTCTTGTTTTTGACAACCCGGTTTTCAGCCTTGAAAAGATTTTGTTGCCTTGTTCTTTTTTCTCTAGACTTTTTTTTTTAAATAAATTAAACGCCAATTTTATTTGCTCCTTAAATATAGTTTTGTTGATGATCCTTACCATTTTTCTTGAATTAGAATCAAGGATAGTCGCTGAAAATTTGAACAAAAGATTGACTCAAATCCAAATGTGTCATAGGTATTCCTATTAATTTGAATAGGAAAAAAAGAGATATGGTACAGAAAATTAAAAAACAATGGTTTTTAGTCAGTCTTGTCCTTGTTTTTGCCGCTGTTATGATTGATTCATCCAATAGCCTGTTAAAAATCGGACTTGTTCTAAAGGGAAACCGCGGTCCGGAAATAATGATATTTTTAATCTTCATTATTTCCGGTCTTTTGATAGAAAGTGATCAGATACAAGCCGGAATCAGGGACGTTAAAGCAACTGTTTTAGCATTGGTTGTTATTATTGTTGTTGCCCCAATAGCCGCGGGTTTGCTTTGCCTTCTTCCCCTTGAAACCGGGGTGGTCCTTGGCCTTTTTATCGTGGCCGTAATGCCTACGACACTGTCTTCCGGGATTGTCATGACAGGAACGGCAGGGGGTAACATGGCCCATGCGCTTTTTATAACGATCCTGTCAAATTTTATTGGCATCTTTTCCATTCCTGTTATACTTTCGATTCTTTTGTCATTTCTTGATCAGCAAAAAGAGCTGGTGATTGACCGGAGTGCTATTATTAGTAAATTGTTCCTTTTGGTTCTTTTCCCTTTGGTGATCGGGATGGTGGCAAAGGCCAGGGTTTTTAAACCAGGCCAATTGCGTAAATTTAAATTGCAGCTCTTAAACCAGTGGATGATAATCAGTATTGTTTTTATTTCCCTTTCCGGGGCCAAGCAGGTGATTATAGGCAGTGGCTTGACCTTTTTTTATATACTGGTTCTTGTGAGTGGTTTTCATTTAATGCTTCTGGGGGTTTCTTTTTTGCTGGTAAGATTTTTCAGGGTTGAAAAAGGCCGCTATGAAAGTATTATTTTTATGGGATCACAAAAGACATTGGCCTTATCTGTCATGATTCAGGTGACCTATTTCAGCGAATTCGGGACAGCACTACTTGTCTGTGTCATTCACCATATCGTTCATTTGATGATGGATGGATATTTGAGTACAAAAATGAATCAAGGTCTTTTAATTAAAAATAAAGAATGATAACAGGAGTGAATATGGAGCCTTTGAATTGTGCATCTCTTGAATTTTTGTTGAATCACCCGAAAACAGGTTATGTGACCTCGGATGTAAATACTGAAACAATTGAAAGGCGGTCCTTTTCCCCAAAGAAAATTAAGATTTTTTCTTCAAAGTATACAAACATCAAAGAGTGTCCTGAATATAAATTAAGCAATAACAAGGAAGCTACAAAATTACTTCCCGATGTTATTAATAATAATGTTCAAAGGATTATTCCCGGGGATGAAATAACTGAAAAAGCCAAAAAGGCATTTAAGAAACGTCGGAATATTGGTGTGTTTTTTTCAGGTGGCCCTGCACCTGGCGGGCATAATGTGATTGCAGGGCTTTATGATGAAGTGAAAAAGTATAATTCAGAATCAAAAGTGTTTGGATTTCTTTCAGGACCTGACGGTTTGCTTGAGTCAAAATATGTTGAAATTACCCAGAGCCTTGTGGATGCATATAGGAATATGGGTGGATTTTCCATGATCAAGACCGGGAGAACCAAAATCGATTCCAGAAAGAAAATGGAATTATCGTTAAAAACCTGCAAGGAACTTGGACTTGAAGCCCTGGTTGTGATTGGAGGAGATGATTCCAATACAAATGCGATCTTTCTTGCTCAGCAATTTAAAAGTGCTGGTATTAAGGTCATTGGTGTTCCCAAAACCATTGACGGGGATATACAGATAAAAACAGATGACAAAGAAACACTTTGCGCCATATCCTTTGGATTTCATACGGCAGCCAGGGCATTTTCACAAAATATCAGTAACCTGACAACTGATGCCCGTTCAGACATTAAATACTGGCATGTTTGTAAAGTAATGGGAAGAGTCGCAAGCCACCTGACATTGGAATGTGCTTTTCAGACCCATGCCAACCTTTCTTTTGTTGGTGAAGAGCTGGCCGATTATACAGATCATCAGAGAATTGAAAAAGCTCAAAAAGAAGGGGTAATTGATTATACTGCCTATGGCATGACATTACGCCATTGGTCCAGATTAATATGTGATACCATTGTTCGAAGAGCTGCATGTGGAAAAAATTTCGGCGTGATGATTATTCCGGAAGGGATTCTTGAGTTTATAAACGAAATCCAGATATTTATCATCAAATTAAATACTATTATTGCGGATTATAACCATATTCATGACAATGATTTTCACACCTCATTTCCCACATTAAATACCAAGCTTGAATACTTAAGGCGACTGACCCGGGGTATGGGAGAAAAAAATAAGTTTTCAATCTGGAATTTAAGGGATGATGATTTATTCAGCCAGCTGCCCTCATTTTTTCGGGAAGGCCTTCTTGTGGAAAGAGATACCCATGGCAATTTTCAATTTTCTCAGGTAAAAACCGAAGAGATTATCATGGATATGGTCAAAGAATATCTAAGCATTTTAAAGGAACAGGGAAAATACAAAATTGGTATTGAAAGATCTTATTACATGTCAATTATGAAAAACTCTAAATTTATTCCAGATGAAATTGCAAAAAGCATATTTAAAAATCCTGAAGATAAATATTTGTTAATTAAAGAATCCATCATTTCTTTGAAAACATTGAAACAGGTATTAATCAATAGTGAGGTGATCAGCCAGGATGACAATATACCTGAACCCATCACCCGGATATTTAAAAAATCTGACCCCAAATTTAAAACACAGACCCATTTTTACGGATATGATGGCAGGGGTTCTGATCCAACATATTTTGACTGTAATTATACCTACAACCTTGGTATTACAGCATTCCATCTCATCGCAAATGGGGCAACAGGACAAATGGCTGCGATTAAAAATCTTGAGAAAAAGTTTGATAAATGGGAACCCATTGGTATCCCCATTGCAAAATTGATGCGCCTTGAGGAAAGAAAAGGAAAGCTGGAACTTGTTATTGAAAAAAGCCTGGTAGATTTAGATTCAAATGCCTTTAGAATTTTTAAAGCCTTAAGGGAAGGATGGATGGCTGCTGATGAGAATCAGGATCGATACAGACGTCCAGGGCCGGTGCGTTTTTCAGGAAGCGCAGAGGAAGACAGGCCCATTACACTGCTGCTCAATTCCATTTAGTCAGTGTTTGAACGAAAACTCACCCATCTACTGCGTTGCTGCAAAATCTTGAAATCCTCATGTACAGTAGTACACTCCGGTTTCAAGATTTTTTGCGCCTTGTATATGGGCAACTTTTTGCCCAAACACGGGGTTTTCGGTCAGGCACTAGTTAGGTAGACTATCTGGTTTTTTGGGGTTGATAGGAACACAATGGTTCCTGGGCCAGATAACTGCCCGTCGCCTCATAGGCCCTGGCCCGGCACCCGCCGCAAACCTGTTTAAATTCACAGATGCCGCATTTGCCTTCAAGAGTATTAAAATCTCTCAATGTGTTAAAGACCTGGGAATTCTCCCATACATCTTTAAAAGTCTGTTTGGTAATGTCACCGCATTCCACATCAAGGAAACCGCATGTCTGCACCCTTCCCACATGGGAAATGAAACAAAAGCCCGTTCCGGCAAGACACCCTCTTGTGACAGCATCCAGGCCATGAGATTCAAAACTTACTCGTTTGCCATCTTCTTTGGCTCGTTGACGTAAGATTCTATAATAGTGCGGTGCACAGGTCGCCTTGAGTTGCAGGCTTGTTTTTTGACTTTGATCATAAAACCAGTTTAGGGTTTCTTCATACTCTCTGGCATTTATTTCGCTGTCCACAATATATTTCCCCCGGCCTGTGGGAACAAGAAGAAAAATATGATGGGCCACGGCTCCTAAATTTTCTGCCAACTCTAAAATTTTAGGTATCTGATCCAGATTGGTTTTTGTTATGACTGTGTTGATTTGAAATTCAATGCCGGCTTGTTTGGCAATCTTAATGCCCTGGATAGATTTTTCAAAGGCATTTTTTATCCCCCTGAAAGTATCATGGGTTTCAGGTGTTGAACCATCCAGACTGACGCTGATTCTTTTTATGCCTGAGTCTTTCATTTTTTTTGCACTATCTTCAGTAATCAAGGTCCCATTGGGTGCCATCACCATGCGAAGCCCTAATTTTGTTCCAAAGGCCGCAATATCAAAAATATCATCTCTTAAAAGCGGTTCTCCTCCAGTGAGGATAATAATGGGATTTCCGACTTCTTTGATCTGTTCCAATAATTTAAACGAGGCCTTTGTATCAAGTTCATTATCATAGGGATGGTCTTCTGCTACTGCCCTGCAATGTTTGCAGGCAAGGTTGCACCTTCTGGTGGTTTCCCAGGCAACCAGGCGAAGGGTATTGGCCTTTGGGTTATGATTCTGTCCTTCTTGTTCGTGGGGATGCTTCATCAGTCATTTAGCTCCCTTGCAACGTCAATGGCGGAATAGGTCAAAATCAAATCTGCACCGGCTCGTTTTATGGACAAAAGGGTTTCCATGATAAGCTCTTTTGCATTGACCCAGCCCATCATTTCTCCCGCTTTCATGATTGAATACTCTCCGCTGACATTATATGCAGCAATGGGAAGGTCGATCTCCTGCTTCAATCGATAGATAATATCAAGATAGGCAAGAGCTGGCTTTACCATGATAATATCCGCACCTTCCTCAATATCCATTGTGGCTTCCCTGATGGCTTCTGTGGAATTGGCAGGATCCATTTGATAGGTTTTCCTGTCACCGAACTGCGGCGATGACTCTGCAGCCTGTCTGAACGGGCCGTAAAATGCCGAGCTGTATTTGACGGCATAGGACATGATGGGAATGTGAGAAAATCCTTCTTCATCAAGGAGTTGTCTGATTTCACCGATTCTGCCATCCATCATATCTGACGGAGCTACCATATCTGCACCGGCTTTGACATGTGAAAGAGCGGTTTTTGCAAGAAGGTCAAGGGATGCATCGTTTTCAATAATACCGTTTTCCACAACCCCGCAATGGCCATGATCAGTATAAGCACAAAGGCAGACATCCGTAATAATAGAAATATCCGGTACTTTTTCTTTTACTTCCCGAACTGTTTTTTGAACAATTGAGTCAGAAGCATAGGCTCTTGTTGCCAAAGGATCTTTTTTGTCCGGGATGCCGAATAAAATAATGGCTGGAATACCTGCATCATGGGCTTGTTTTGCTTTTTTGACAATATGGTCACAGGAGAGTTGAAAATGACCTGGCATGGATTCAATGGGTTTTTTTACATCTTTTCCTTCTACTGCAAATAAAGGAAGAATCAAATCATCACAGGAAAGCTTTGTTTCCCGAATCATTCTTCTAAAATTGTCACTCGCCCTTAATCTTCGTCCGCGGGAATCTGGAAAAAGCATTATGAATACTCCTTTTTGATTTCTTCATCCGTCAGGTAACATGCTGGATCGCTGTCCCAGGGATCATTGGCAACAGATTCTGCCCGGGCCCTGAAGTTACCGCCACAAATATCAAGCCATCTACACTCAGCACACCGGCCCTTGACATGTTTTTTCTTCTCTTTAAGTTTCATTAAAAATTCATTGTCAACATTGGTCCAGATTTTGGAAAAAGGCATGTCCTTGATGTTGCCCAGGCTTTTTTCCCGCCAGAACTGATCCGGGTGGACTTCGCCATCCCAGGAAATACATCCGATTCCCCGGCCTGAATTATTACCTTCATTCATTTCAAGCAGTTCAAGGACCTCAGCCGCTCTTTTCGGGTCCTCGTCCAATAACCTCTGGTATACATAAGGGCCGTCAGCATGATTGTCCACAGTGAGGACTTCTTTTGCCAGGTTCCGGTCATGAAGGTCTTTTGTTCTCTCCATTATAAGATCAAGAACTTTGCGAGTCTCTTCATGGGAAAGGTCTTCTTTGGCAATTTCAGACCCTCGGCCGGAATATACCAGGTGGTAAAAACAGACTCTGGGGATATTTTTTTCTTCAAGAAGGTCAAAGATACCAGGAATGTCGTTTACATTTCTTTTGTTAATGGTAAACCGCAATCCCACTTTGATGCCGGCTTTCTGGCAGTTCTCAATGGCTGCCATGACCTTTTTATAAGACCCTGTAACCCCTCGGAATTTATCATGGGTCTCTTCTAAACCATCAAGACTGATACCAACATAGGAAAGTCCGACTTCTTTTAATAGTTTGGCTTTTTCTTTGGTGATAAGGGTCCCATTGGTGGAAATAACGGCTCTCATTCCTTTGCTGACAGCATATTTGGCATACTCGACAAGTCTTGGATGCACAGTGGGTTCTCCGCCTGAAAATAATAGAACGGGTACGCCAAATTTGGCCAGATCATCAATCATGGCAATGCATTGTTCATGGTTGAGTTCATTGTCATAGGAGATGTCTTCTGATCTGGCATAGCAGTGAACACATTTAAGATTACACCGTCTTGTCATATTCCAGACCACAACAGGCTTTTTATCTTTGGAAAACTGCAAAAGATGGGAGGGCAATTGCCCTGATTGTCTTGAGTATCTTAATGCATCTGATGGTTCTACAGTTGCACAATAAAGTTTTGAAATTCCAATCATTGTATTTCTTTCCTGATAAGATCGTTAAGATAGGTTTTATTGTCTATCAAGGCGTTTTTTGACAGGAAAAATCTGTTTTTTCCTGTTTTTTCACGAATAAGGTTAAAGCCGTCATAATAATTGTCATAGATTTTTGATAAT
>JAQICW010000085.1 GCA_027858355.1 Desulfobacula sp. | reverse complement strand
GAAGCCATGAAAATGGAAACACCGATTTATGCACCCTGCGACGGCGTGATTGAAAAAATTTTAAAAAAAGTTGGCGACGATGTTGAAGAGGATGATTTGATTGCCATTATGGCATAATGGTCATTTTTCTTTCCTGGTGCATCCGTGCCAGGAAAGAAATCGCCTTGTACTCAAACCCGGATTTTGGTATATTCGATGACTGAGTAATTTCATGCCAAGGGCCCCAAAATGACAATTTCCAAATATCACTCCACCGTCCTCATGCCAAGAATTGAAAAACCCTACCCTGTTATCCTTGATTTTTTATCCAAACGGTTCCCCTCCATTGACCGCGGAACCTGGGAAGCCAGGATCCTTGCCGGAAAAGTGCTCACCGAAGGAGGTGACCCTATTTGTCTTACCACCTCCTATACGCCCTTAACCAGACTTCATTATTTCAGGGAGGTTGCGCGAGAGCCCGCCATCCCCTTTACCGAAAAAATCCTCTTTTGCAATACAAACTTGCTGGTTGCCTGTAAACCCCATTTTCTTCCGGTGATACCCGGGGGACCCTATGTAAACGAATGTTTGCTGAACCGTTTAAAAAAAAAGACGGGAAATGAAACCCTTTCGCCCATCCACCGGATCGACCGGGAAACCGCAGGACTTGTTCTATTTTCAACAAACCCCAAAACCCGTGGCCGATACCAGGAGTTGTTCATGAACCACAGGGTTGAAAAAACCTATCGTGCGGTGACACCCTATTCCGGGGTGACAGAAGATAATTTTTGGACCGTTGAGAACAGGATCATCCAGGGAGATCCTTGGTTCACAATGAAAGTTATCCCTGGCAAACCCAATGCCATTTCAAAAATATCCATGGTCAAGACCAGGGGGGAGAAAGCCCTTTTTAAAGTGTCTCTTGTCACCGGGAAAAAGCACCAGATTCGACTTCATTTAAGTGGCCTGGGATTTCCCATCCTCAATGACAGGGTTTACCCAAAACTTCTAGAAGAGAAAAAATTGGATTTTACAGATCCCCTTCAGCTTCTCGCCGAAAAAATTACATTCAAGGATCCTTTGTCAAGAAGGAAAATGAGCTTTTCATCAGACCGCCGTCTGTCTTGGCAAGACTAATGGGTGGGACACTTTAAGTTACTAGGCCAGATGCCCAGGAAATAATTATTTTACTTTTAAAATGATGCCTTGTAGATTCTGGCCCTATGGACCAGTGAGGGTGCCCAGGAAACTGACCCCAGAGCGTGAATATGGGTATAGGTACCAAAGGTATTGTCCTTGAAAAACCCGTCTTTTTTTTCAAGAATTCCCTTCCCCCTTTCCATTCGAAAAGCCATTTCGTGATCCTGGTAGTCGATGGAAAGAATCTTGGAATATCTAAATTCATGACCCTTTAGGATCTCCCCTCGTTTGTAAAAGGGGTTGTCGTTTTCCACTATTACCCGGGTATAGCCATGGCCCTGAGGTTTGCGGGACAAGCCAAACCGAATGGGCAGGATGCCGGACATGGGATATTCAACACCTGAAAGCGCAATACTCTGTCCTAGGAATATCAATCCCCCGCATTCAGCATAAATGGGCAATCCTTTTTGGGACAATGCCTTGAGAGCGTCCCTGAAGACTTGGTTTTTAGCAAGCTTTTGTGCATGGGTTTCGGGAAATCCACCGCCCATATAAATGGCGTGGACCTCGGGGATGCTCTCTTCTTCCAGGGGACTGATATAGACAATTTTTGCCCCAAGATTTATCAAAGCCTCCAGATTGTCAGGATAATAAAACTGAAAAGCAGAGTCCCGGATAATACCGATGGTAACAGGGTCATCTTCCCGCGATCCAGGCATTTTCAGTGATCCAGACATTTCAAGTGGAGGAACATCGGGTACCATGGCAGGACAATCAAAGGCTGTCACAGTCTTGTACAGGCCCTCCAGGTCGATATGATCCCGGGCAACCTTAACGGCCGATTCAATGGCCTTTTCTGAAAAACTGTGTTCTTCAGATGTAACCAGCCCCATGTGCCGCTCGGGGAAATCTTCGGCGGCAAGCTTGGGCACGGCACCAAACACCGGAATATTGCAAAACCGTTCTATATTGGACCTAACTTTCCCCTCGTGACGAATACCTGCCACCCGATTGAGCACCACCCCACAGATATGAATATCCGGATCAAAATGCATACACCCCATGAGCAGGGCTGCCATGGTCCGGGTACTTTTGGTACAGTCCAGCACCAGCAGCACCGGCAGGTTCAACAGCTTTGCAAGCTCAGAGGTGGAGGTGGAACCATCTATATCAATGCCGTCATATAGACCGCGATTGCCCTCAACCACGGCAATATCAGAATTTTGGGAATGGATTGCATAGGAGGCCTGAACGACCTCGGGAAGACACAGAAAGGTATCCAGGTTGTAACAGGGGCGACCGGCTGCTTTAGAAAGCCAGCCGGCGTCAATATAATCAGGTCCCTTTTTAAATGCAGAGACGCGAATTCCTGAGCTTTTCCATGCAGCCGTTATTCAAAGGGAAATAATCGTCTTGCCCGAGCCACCCCTGAGTCCTGCAACAACAATTCCCGGGATTTTTTCCCTATTTGCCTGCATGGATAATTATCTTTATTCTTAGCTTTCGCCTTCGGAAGAATGCTGGATACCACCACCCTTAAGACCGTACATGGTTGTACTTCCGGAAGACCAGTATTCAAGGACTTCCTCTTCAACCATTTTATTGACAACTTTTTTAATCATTCTTAGCTTGTCATCTGGGAAAATTTTTTGAAAATCATTAAAATAAAACTTGGTCTTGGATTTGGATTTTTTATTCATATAATCCACAACGGCTTTTACGGCTGCCTCTTTATCGTCAAGAAGTTCACTCATTGTCATACTCCTTTAAATCAAATGGATGAGCCGGAGCACACCTGATTGCACTCCGGCTTTATCATCATATGTAACAGGTAAAGTTCAATAAAAAATCTTATTAAAACTTGAACTGAGTTGACTGACGCCAGCTCATGTATGCCTGCTGACGGAAATCATCAATGAGGTGATGTGTAAAGGGAAGCTCACACACTTCAAAGAATTTTTCCCATCCAATTCTATCGGCCCAGTCGCCCAGACGTTCGTATTTATTGGCACCATTTGAATATGCGTTCACCATTTTGTTGATCGCATCTGTCATGGAAGGCCATCTGGGCATTTCATTGGGCAGAAAGGCCACAACAACTTTAGAAAACTTGGGATCGGAAATTCTGTTGGAAACCTTACCACCGGCCATGAGAACAATACCATCACCTTCTGTATCAGCAAGGGGCATGGAAGGACACATGGTGTAGCAGTTACCACAGTACATGCATCTTTCATTTTTCATAGCAATTGATTTTACTTCCGTACCATCAGCAAGTTTTTGTTTGGATGGTTTTAGTGCTGCTGTGGGGCAGGCAGAAACAGCCAAAGGAATCTCACATATTTTATCAAGGTATTCATGGTCGAGCATCGGCGGTTTTCTGTGATATCCGAGGATGGCGATATCAGAACAATGAACCGCACCACACATGTTCAGGCAGCAGGCCATGGAAACTCTCAGCTGTGCCGGAAGTCTATGATCCTGAAAATCTGAAAACAGCTCATCCATAGTTGCTTTAACCGTACCGGAAGCATCTGTTGCAGGTGTGTGGCAATGGATCCAGCCCTGGGTATGAACAATATTTGTCACGCCGGCGCCGGTTCCGCCGATGGGAAACTTAAAGGAACCACCGTCAAATTTTCTAGAAGCCAGATCATTTTTCAGGGGCTCTACTTTCTCTTTTGAATCCACCATGAACTCAATGTTGTTCCGGGTAGTAAAACGAAGATGACCATCACAATGCTTATCCGCAATGTCACACATTTCGCTGATATGAGAGGTGGACATCAAACGGGCTCCGCCCACTCTTACGGTATATACTTCGTCTCCTGAGTCAGCCACGTGAACAAGCACGCCGGGCTCAAGTATTTCGTGATGAGACCATTTACCCTTGTTTTTCTTGATAACAGGAGGATAAAAATCGTTATGGTCTTTCGGACCGATGTCAGTGATTCTGTTTTCCATCGGCTTGGCTGGATTATAACCAGTAGAAATAAATGCCATTATAATTCTCCCTTCTTATCTTTGATGGTGTTTTCTGTATTCTTCAACGTCACGTTCCCAGCCACCCTCAACCTCATCCTCTTTCCAGAAGATATAGGGGTTGGTTCTTGGGTATTGTACGTGCTGGGGCTGGGCCTCGATACCAGTTACCTCAAGAAGCTTCTGGAATCCCTGACGCATGATCAGTTCACCAAGTCTTTCACGGTTCTTGCCTTCTTCCATCCACCAATCCCAAACATTTTCAATGACTTCTGTGATTGCTTCATAGTCATTGTCAGGATTAACTTCGATAAAGGGGACAAGGAGAGAACCCATCTGGGCGCCATCAAGGATGGGTGCTTTTGCACCAACCAGAATGGAGCAACCGGTTTCTTTACCAATTTTAAGGGCTTTTGGCATTACATTGATACAATGCATGCAGCGGGTACAATTGGCATTGTCAATGAACAGTTTTTTGTTTTTAAACTGCATGCATTTAGTGGGGCAAAGACCGGTCACTTCTTTTTCAATGTCAAAGGGACCCCAGTCTTTACTTCCTTTGTGGGCGCCTGCATTTGCAGGATAAGCAGCATCACATTCAACATATTTATTGACGGCGTCCTGATCGATACGGATATCATCTTTCCAGGTACCGATAAAGGACATGTCAGACCGTGCAATGGAAGCTACGCAGCAGTTGGGACAACCATCAAGTTTAAATTTAAACTTATAGGGGAAAGCCGGACGATGAAGCTCATCCTGGTATTCGTTGGTCAGAAAATAAACCAAAGCGTTGGTGTCGTAACATGCATATTCGCATCGGGACTGGCCCAGACAATCGGCAGGAGTTCTCAGGTTGGAACCTGATCCGCCAAGATCCTGGCCCATGTCATGGGTCAGTGTATGAAAAACTTCTTCCAACTGGGGAGTCGTGGTACCCAGGAGGATGATATCGCCGGTGGCGCCGTGCATATTGGTAATACCGGATCCTCTGAAATCCCATAGTTTGGTCAGGGTTCTCAGGTAATCTGTTGTATAATATTTACCGGCTGGCTGATTAACCCGCATTGTATGGAAATGCGCAACCCCTGTGAAGGCCTCGGGCTGATCGCAGTATCTGCCGATAACACCACCGCCATAACCAAAAACACCTACGATACCGCCATGTTTCCAATGGGTTCTTCCATGTTTGTAAGAGAGCTCCAGGATACCAAGAAGATCGTCAACACACTCTACAGGAATCTGGAATTCAACACCTTCTTCATTTTTAGCCCTGACTTCTGCCTGTTGTTTCAGGTCAGAAACAAAGCTTGGCCATGGACCGGATTCCAGCTGATCTAAGAAAGGAGTTTCATGCTTAGCCATTTACTTACCTCCGTTAATAATTAAATTACAATCAAATAATGAAAAAGTTATCTGAACTTTTCATTCAATAATCTTAATCTGTCTATTTTAATCTATTTAAAATATTGCAACCCCATACCGCCGAGCAAATGGAACATTCTAAACAAAATAACACTGCTCATATAAGATTTCTGTCTGGACATGTCAATAAAAAAGGTTATTTTTAAATATTTTTAAAAATTGAATTCAATTGTCTGCAATGGGCATTTAAGTTTTCTTTTATCAATAAAATTTCTCGAGGGTCGGAACTACTGAATTCTATTCCATTTTCCATAATTTCAAATATCTGTCCCAAATCAAAATGCAGAAAAAACTCAATAAAATGTTCCCTTAGGTTTCCATAATCATAAATCCCGGATTTTTCATCCAAAGCAGATAAAAAACCTTTAACAACTGAATTTAGTACAGCTATATCTATCATTATGGTTTTACCGGTACCATTTAACCTGTCAAAGCGTATTCGTATTGTAAGATCCAGAAAAAAAAATAACAAAGAAGGCAGAAGATATCTCTTTTGATCATCTTTCCCTGCACCCAATTGTGTTAATGGAGAGTATTCCCTGACAGTAATCATTCGGATATCTAATTTATCATCTTTCATATTTACAATAAAATCTCCGGCAGCATTGTGCCATGAAGAAATCTGTTCAAAGGTTTCAAGGTTATAATAATAAGTGAGAATCCTGGATATTTCCTGGTAAATTTTAAAACCATGGCTTAGATCGATATAGTGACAGCTGCCATTGGACTCCCAAATTGCAATCTGCCTTTTATCCTGATCATCAGTAACATGGAATTCTTGATAGTCATCAAACCATTGACCGAGAAATAACCCAACTCTGCCTTTATCTATTTCTACAAAATCGAATCCATAAATTTGGGGCAGATAGCATTTTGAGTACATTTGATTTATCTTGAGCAGCAGATCATACTCATTTTCCATCAATAAAAGACCCCGGCTTGACACGGCACCGTTCATGACAAAAGAGCTGGTTTCACTGTTATTAAGAGCAACCTGAATTTTCAAAGGATGATAAAAAGCCCCATGTTTTTCAAGAAAAACTTTGACAGTGGTTATTTGGTCCATGTGAACAGTACTGTTAAAAAAAGAGCCAAGAGCTTTTTGCAGGATAGAAAAATTATCTTTGGATAAAAATTTACAGGCAGTTAAATAATAATCTCCTGTTGTGAAAGAAGAATTAGACGAATGTCTGGTGTCTTTCCCGGAGAGTCGCAATTCCCATAAATCTGAACCCGGCAAGACCTCTTTTTCAGCGCCTGATATAAAAAAGCTGAACAGATTAGATCCCATTAAGCCTGTCGATGGGAAGCAAGCTCATCTTTAAGCTCCTGGGTAACTTCAAATCCAAACTTTTCAGCCTTTTCACAATGTTCAACAGCTTTATCAAACTCTTTATTTTCAAGATATGCCACTGCAAGATTGTTATGGGCAACGGGAAATTCGGGTTGTATTTGAATGGCCTCAAGATTTGCTTTGATACCTTCCGGGATAAGCCCTTTCATAAAATAGGCCGTGCCAAGTGTAGTGTATGCCTGTACAAAATTTTTATTATGAATAATAGCTTTTTTAAGATTTTTAATGGCCTTATCCATCTTTTCCTCATCTTCCTTTGAATTTTTACCATCAATCAATTGAAGAAGAACAAATGCCATATTGCCATATCCTTCTGCAAAACCAGCCCTTGCTTTTGTGGCACGCTGGTTAAATCTGTAGCACCCTTCAAGATCTTTTCTCTGAAGGCAGATTCCTCCCAAAAGAACATAGGCTTCGGCAAGTGTAGGGCTGCATTCAATGGCATCATGGAGCTCTTTTTCAGCCTCTACATACTCCTGTTTCCCCATATAGGCTACAGCAAGGTTATAGTGGGTTGTACCGCATTCATCATTTTGAGCAAGCTGATGTTTTAACTTGGCAATATATTCGTCTGCATTGTTTGACAGGTTTTTGTTCTGGTCTTTAGCTATCATGATTTATATCCTTATTATATGTTTTATCTAAATATTTGTCATAACCTAAAAGGTCACACGTAAGATATTTTCTTTGATCCCTCCAGGATACTATAACAAATATACAATTTCATTTATATGAAAATTTTTCAATATTTTAAAACAGAATATATTATTTTGATCATCACATTGTGTCAAGATAAATTGGAAATAATCCACAGCTTCTTTTTTCACTTGAAGCAACTTACTACTTATGATAGCAAAAGAATATAAAAACAGTTAAGATTTAATCATAGGAGAAAAACAATGGAACAAGGATGCTATACAGCATTAATCACACCTTTTAACCAGGCAGGTGAACTTGATAAGGAAGGTCTTGAACAGCTTATCAGTTTTCAAATTGAAAACAGGATCACAGGAATTCTGGCAACCGGAACAACAGGTGAAAGTCCGACATTTAAATGGAAAGAGCATGATGATGTTATTGCCCGGGTTGCAAAGTCTGCAAAAGGCCGGTGTACAAGAATTGCCGGCACAGGAAGTAACAATACAGGTGAAGCTCTGCAAGCTCTTGAGAATGCAGCCAAAGAAGGAGTTGATGCTGTCCTTATGGTTGATCCATATTATAATGGCCCAAGTTCCCTTGAAATCAGAAAAGAGTATTATGAAGTGACAGCCAGGGCATATCCTGATATGGAAATTATCCCCTATATCATACCAGGCAGAACCGGAGCTCAGATGCTTCCCCAGGATCTTGCCATCCTGGCGGAAAACTACAATAATATATCCTGTGTTAAAGAGGCCACAGGTAATCTTGACAATATGAAACTTACCCGTAAATATTGTGGCAATGATTTTAAAATCTTTTCCGGTGATGACGGTCTTATTTATGATATTATGACAGATCCTGGAATCAAGGCTTGCGGATCCATTTCCGTGATGGCAAATATCGCCCCTAAGTTTCTTACAAAAATGGTCTCACTGCTTAACCAGGGAGACACCAAAGGAGCCATGGAGATTCAAACAGCTTTAGAACCTCTGCTTGACCTTGTTGTGGTAACAACACAGGAAGATTCCAAGTTTGGTGCGGTGAATTGCAGGGCAAGAAATCCACTTCCCTTAAAAACAATGATGCAATTATTGGGAATGCCTGGAGGACCCTGCCGCAGACCTTTAGGAAAAATGACTCAAAAAGGCTTCAGTGTTATCCTGGATGCAATGAAAAAAGTCCAGACCAATAATCCTGAAATTTTTGAACCTGTTGCCTCATTTTTCAGTGTGGATATTCAAGAGAGGTTTAACAACACGGAATTTCACAAAGACCTGTATTATGATGAGTATTGAGGTATAGGCAAGAAAACAGTAAAATCAATGGACACATTGTGTTGGAAACCGGTATTTGAATGAAGATTTGCCCATATACAAGGCGCAATGCTCGAAGAGATGCGCATGCATACACTTTTGCAACCGGAGTGTACTTAAGTACATGAAGGATTGCAAAAGTTTGAAGCAACGAAGTAGATGGGTGAGTCTTCGTCCAAATACTATTTAACTTTAAATTCTTCCTTTCCAGTATGGAAAAAACTGGTATTAAGCCATTCAAATCCGAATTGCAGCAATTTGATATCATCATCTTTAATAGCTTTAATTTTTTCATCGGGAAAGTTATATCTTTCAAGAAAAGTGCTGTTAAAGACAAATGCTCTAAATTTATCAATATTATAGCATACCAGAAAGAACATTTTTTTACTCTCCTGGGAAAGTTTCATGCTTTCAGGCAAAGATTTTTTCCTGACAATAAGCTCCATCCAGCCATCATTGACTTCATCTCGAAGATCAACACCCTGATCCTCTCTCCATTCAGCCACTGTCCACTTTTTTTCTTCATCAAATCCTTTGCAGTGAGCCTCTTTTACCGTAAAAAAAAACTCATCTTTTTCACCCTTCTCTCCTGAATAGCTTAAAGAGCCAACTCCAAGGGGATAATATCTGCAGGTAGTTGGACGATCATTGTAAATGGCACAACCCTCTTTATCATCAACAAACGGACATGATTTTCTTTTATCATCAAGAAGTTTAAGCATTACCACGGGAAGATCTGCTTTTTCAAGAAGTTGCGGCACTGTGAATTCAGCAAGAAACTCTTCAGAAGAGATCTCCAGTTTTTTGCGCAGGATTAAAATATCGTATGGGGTCAGCATAATATTAATTCCCCGGCAGCAGTCTGTAAAACATTTAACACCTTTATGGCAGTCAAACTTGAATCTGCTTGTTAAGCTGAGCTGTTCCGGTGGTATTTCAGAGGTTGGTTGTATTTTATCTGTCATTAAAACTTTCCTTATTTAAATTATAACAACTTTTAAAGCGTGTGGACTATAAAAAAAACAGTGAATAATGTCAACTGATTACAAAATTATCAAATCCGCCTGATTACAAAATTGAAAAGATAATTATACAAGCTCTTGACTGTAACCTGGCAGTTGTTTAAAAGAAACAGATGTTTTATTAGATAAATATAAAAATTACAGATAAAATCAAATCATCCAAAGGAGTTGTGATGAAAATTAGAAAAGCGGTTTTTCCTGTTGCAGGACTTGGCACAAGATTTATACCGGCCACCAAAGCCATGGCAAAAGAGATGCTTCCGGTTGTTGACAAACCCATTATCCAATATGCTGTTGAAGAGGCCTTTGCGGCAGGCATAGAACATATTGTTTTTGTTACAGGTCGGGGTAAAAAAGCTTTGGAAGATCATTTTGACCGATCTTTTGAGATTGAGCACAGCCTTAAAGCAAAAGGGAAAGACGATCTTTTAAAACAGATCCAGGAACTTGTTCCAAAAACCGGTACCATTATTTATACAAGACAGAATCAACCTCTCGGGCTTGGTCATGCAATCTGGTGTGCAAGGGATATCGTGGGCGACGAGCCATTTGCAGTTCTTCTTGCAGATGATCTTATCCAGACAGACAAACCTGTTCTCTCTGAGATGGTAAAAAAATTTGACAGATTAAGAGCCTCCATGGTAGCAGTCATGGAAGTTGACAAAGATCAAACAGATAAGTATGGTATCCTTGATGCCAAACAAGTTGAAGACGATATTGTACGAATTAATGATATGATTGAAAAGCCAAAACCTGATGAAGCTCCATCAAATCTTGCTATAATAGGACGTTATATCCTGACTCCAAAAATTTTTGAATACCTTGGAGAGGGCAAAAAAGGTGCCGGCGGAGAAATACAACTCACAGATGCCATGAAAAAACTTCTTAAAGAGCAACCGGTTTATGGTTATAAATTTAAAGGCAAACGCTTTGACTGTGGAGACAAGGTGGGATTTCAAATGGCTAATCTGGCATTTGCCCTTGAAAGACCTGATATGAGAGACAAACTCATTCAATTCATCAAAGAGGTTCAAAAAGATTTTTAGACAGCAATCAAGACTGTTTATATCTGCTGTAGGTTTTCATAACTTTCTTGACAAAATTTTGTGTCTCTTTGTAGGGAGGAATGCGTTTATACTTGTCAACTGCCTGTGGGCCTGCATTATAAGCCGCAAGTGCCAGGGGCAGTTTGTATTCATACCTCTTTAACAGGCGCTGAAGATAGAGCGTTCCGCCCATGATATTCTGTGAAGGATTAAATGGATCTTTTACAAAAAGGTTTTTATAATTATCAGGCATGATCTGCATAAGCCCCTTGGCCCCTCTTTTGGATACAGCTTTTGGATTAAATCCTGACTCCACGTGAATTACAGCCTTGATCAGGGAGAACTCAACCCCGTATCTCTTTTGAGCTTTTTTAATGATATCATCATATTGGTTTGTGCTGATCGTCTGTAGTGTTCTTCTCTCTTTTTTCTCTTTAATGTATAATTTATAATCCGTTGATGTCGGAGTATTTGTGAAATGGACAATACCATTGCTGTCAATATACTTATAAATATCAGAAAAACTATTATCGCAGTTGATGCTAACAAGGCTTAAAGTCAAAAACAGAACAGTTGTAATTTTTTTGAACATGATTAAAACATTTCCATTTGTTTTGCTTTTTGGCCCGGCTTTATAAAAGCTCTAACTTTGATATTCTGCGTCAATTTTTTTTCAATATCATCAATAAAAAAAGATCTCTGTCTTGTTTTATTGATTCCAAATATGTTTCTTGTTTTTGCATGGGTTAAACAGAGAATATCCATTGCCCTTGTCATGGCAACATAGAACAATCGACGCTCTTCTTCAAGAGTATCAATATTTTTACCGTCTCTTGCAAAAGGTACAAGCCCCTGCTCGCATCCTGCCACAAATACAACAGGGAACTCAAGCCCTTTGGCTGCATGCATGGTCAGCAAAGATACTTTTTGAGCATTATACTCTATTATATCTGCATCCTGATTCAACGCAAGAGCATCGAGGAAACTTTTTAAATCATCATGCAATTCTGCAATGGACAAAAGTTTATCAAAAACCTGCTTTGTCTTTTTATTCTCCTCAATTATCTCTTTTAAATCTGCTTTTTTGCAGATTATTCTTATGGAGGTTTTATTATCATACTCCTTAATCGCATTGGAAATCTGCTCAACTCTTTTATTGTATAAATCTTCCCTGCTCGTTTTGCTGATTTTCTGTCCAAAATGATCCACAGCAATCTCAAAATCAAGGAAGCTTGCTTTTTGAACTATAATCCTGCAAATACTTAAGCACTGTTTTATACCATCAATATCATACATATTTTTTTTATCTGCAGCCTGGAATGGGATACCCTCTTTTTCAAACGCCTTGATAAAAGTCTCACACTGTCTTGAGGTTCGATAGAGAACAGCAAAGTCTGAAAAAGCGTATTCTTTTTGATCATCAAGATCAATCTTGCCTGCATCCATGGAAAAAAATGATGTCCCTCCCACAAGTTTTTCAATCATTTTGCCAATTGCCACAGCTTCTGCATATTCTGTGGATGTCTCTTTAATAATCAGCTTCTTTTTATCCTTTATATCAGAATAAACTTTTGAGATTTCCTTATTAGATCTCTCTTTATTCTCATTTTTTTTTGCAATCATTTGAAAAGAGGCATCAACAATGGTCTGGGTGGATCTGTAATTTTTATTTAATATAATTTTTTCGCAATCCGGGAAATCATCTGCAAAGCTCTTAAAGTATTTATTATCCGAGCCCCTGAAGCCGTAAATAGACTGATCAGGATCTCCTATCACAACAATGTGATTACTATTGCTGAGCAATTTTACAAGCTCATACTGGCCAAAATTGAGATCCTGATATTCATCAATAAAAACATATTGATATTTTTCCATGACTTTTGAGGTGACATCCCTATCATTAGAGAACATATTGACTGTCATCATAATCAGATCTTCAAAATCAGCCACATTCTGTTCTCTGCAAAGGGATTGATATTCATCACGGATTTTCATGGAACATAAAGCACCCCTAATTATTTTCACTCTCGGGCCATATTTTTTGTTGGCACAACTCAAGAAGTGCTGTCACCCAAAATAGTAAATTTTTGCTTGCC
>JAQICW010000078.1 GCA_027858355.1 Desulfobacula sp. | reverse complement strand
GTGTGCTCAATGGCATGGAAGAACCCCTTGCCTCGGGTAAATTGTGTGGTATGAAGAATGGGCGTTCCTTCATGGGTTTCATTGGGGCAAGGCCAGTGGATGCCGATTTTATCGATTCTATCCCAGGTAATACCCCTGTAGGAGGGTGTTACGGATGCTATTTCTTTGAAGATGGCTTCACTGTTCTCATAGGACATCTCATATCCCATTCTTTTGGCGATTTCACAAAGGATTTCCCAGTCCTGTTTTGCTTCTCCCGGAGCTTCCACAGCTTTTCTGACCCGTTGGACCCTTCGTTCTGTATTGCTGAATGTACCATCTTTTTCAGCAAAGCAGAAAGCCGGCAAAACCACATCTGCTATCTTTGTGGTTTCTGTGTGGAAGATATCCTGAACAACAAAAAAATCAAGGTTTGCAAGGGCCTTTCTTACATGGTTGAGATCCGGGTCAGAGACCAGGGGATTTTCGCCAATAATAAATAGTGATTTAAGCTCTCCTTCGTAGGCTTTTTGAATCATCTCTGTTACGGGTAATCCCGGAGTTGCTGACAAGCCTGTGGTGTTCCATGCCTTTTCATAATTGCTTCTGGCATCATCATTGCTAACCAATTGATAGGCAGTAAACACATTTGGCAGCCCACCCATATCACAGGCGCCCTGGACATTGTTCTGGCCGCGCAAAGGATTCACCCCACCGCCTGGTTTCCCTAAGTGACCGCAGAGCATGGAAAGATTTGCAAGGGATTTTACATTGTTTGTACCACAGGTATGCTGGGTGATTCCCATACAGTATAGAATAGATGCCACATTTGCTTTGGCAAACTGTCTTGCAACTTCAACAATATCGTCTGCCTTGATGCCAGTGATATTTTCCACATATTCAGGGGTATATTTTTCAACGGCTTCTTTGAGGGCTTCAAAATTTTCCGTTCGGTTTTCAATAAAATCTTTGTCTTGAAGTTCTTCTTTAATGATAACGTGCATCATGCCGTTGATCCAGGCAATGTCAGTACCGGGAGAAGGCCGCAACCATTTATTGGCATGGTCAGCAAGCTTAACCCTTCGAGGATCAATGACATAAAGTTTTTTGTCCTTTAAGACGGCCCGTTTAACAAAACCTGAGAGAACGGGATGATTCTCTGTTGTATTGGACCCTGTTACCAGTATCAGGTCAGATGTTTCAATATCTGCGATTGTATTGGTCATTGCACCGCTTCCAAATGCTGCAGCCAGACCGGCTACGGTGGAGCTATGTCACAGGCGGGCACAATGGTCTATATTGTTTGTTTTCAGAACTGCCCTGGTAAATTTCTGGGCAATATAGTTGTCTTCATTGGTGATCCTGGCAGAGGTCAGGACGCCTAAACTATCCGGACCGAATTGTTCTTTAATGGAAGAAAGTTTTTGGGCCACAAGATCGAGAGCCTCATCCCATGATGCTTCAACCTGTTTTCCATCCTTTTTAATTAAAGGCTTGGTCAGACGTTCCTTTGAGGCAACAAATTCGTATCCAAACCTGCCTTTGACACAAAGGCTTGCATTGTTTGGCGGAAGATCAATATCAGCTCCATCAATCTTAACAATTTTATTATCCTGGACAAATAGATCAACCTGGCATCCCACCCCGCAGAAGGCACAGGTGGTCCTAACCTTTTTAGTATCTGTAAACCTTTCATCCCGGAAAGCTTTATCCGGTATCAAAGCACCCACAGGGCAGACCTGGATGCATTCGCCGCAAAAGACACAATCAGAATCTTTTAATGCTGCATCATCTTTTGCTACAATTTTAAGATCTTTACCACTATATCCAAACTCAATGGCATTGTTCACCTGTATTTCCCTGCATGCTTTTACACATCTTCCACAGAGGATACATCGTGAAAAATCCCTGATAATAAATGGATTGGCACGTTCAGTTTCATATTTGCATCCATTTAACGGCATGCCAAGGGTTTTGACCTGATATCGGTAAGCAAGATCCTGGAGCTCGCAATCGCCCCAAACCGGACAAAGATCCTCTTTGCCGTCATCTTTAAGAACATCCATCTGAAATGATGTCCAGTCACTCGTATCAAAATCTCTTATGGCACAATTATGATTGCCTGAAGCCAGAAGTTTGCTGATATTATTCTTACGTGCCTGGATAACCTTTGAAGACCCAGTAAGAATGACCATATCCTGTCTGGCTTTTGTTGCACAGGATTCAACCAGATCTGATTCCCCCTTTATCTCAACCAGGCATATCTTGCATGTTGTTGTTGGTATCGTGTTTTTTAAATGGCACAGGGTGGGGATTTCAATTTTATTTCGGAGTGCAACTTCAAGAATTGTCTCACCAGGCTCAAAGGTCAGCTCGTGTTTATTGATTGTTATAATATTAGGTTCCATTATTATTTTCCCGGATATGATTTTATAATTATTTCACTCATTTGCCCTGACAACGAGTAATTTTGTACACTTTCAAAGGATTATTGTCAATGTTGCAAATAAAATAAATTTTGTTGATATTATTGACTTTTTATTTTCCAAGTGCTTATACAGTAGTGGATTAATTTAATATTAAAATAAGCTAATAGAGATGCAAACCATAAGGATATATACATGTTTCAATCTATTTTGATGATGGGCGGACTGGGTGTTGCAATTGGTACTGTTCTGGTTATTGCTTCAAAGGCGTTTTATGTATACGAAGATCCAAAAGTCGTGGCCATTGATGATGCTCTGCCCGGAGCCAATTGCGGCGGGTGCGGTTATCCTGGATGCAACGCCAATGCACAAGCGATTGTAAATGGAGTTCAGGATGTTAATTCCTGTGTAGCTGCCGGGGATGATGTTGCCATGGCAATTGCCCAGATTATGGGTGTATCTGTTACTGATAAAGAACCTGAGTTTGCAGGGCCGGGATGCTTTTATAGCAAAGATGATGCAGACATGGAATATAAATACCTTGGAGTGACGGATTGCAGGGCGGCAGCAATGTTGTTCGGGGGGATGAAGGTCTGCAGAATTGGATGCCTGGGACTTGGAACCTGTGTGAAAGCTTGTATGTTTGGTGCGTTGTCGATTGGCAGTGACGGGTTGCCAAAGGTTGATCAAAAAAAATGTACAGGATGCGGCGCTTGCGAAAGGGCATGCCCTAAAAATATTATCCGGCTTACATCTATGACCCGGAGAATTATGCGGGAATATACAAAGGAAGAGTGTATTACACCATGCCAGAGGGCCTGCCCCACGGGGATTGACATTAAGGAGTATATCCGGCTGATCAAAGAAGGAGATTATGAAGGGTCTCTCCAGGTAATAAAAGAAAGAAATCCCTTTCCAACTATTATTTCAAGAATTTGTCCGGCTCCATGTGAATTTCAATGCCGAAGACTTTTACAGGATGAATCCGTTGCAATAAATGATTTAAAGCGGTTTGTCTGTGATTATGAAATGAATCAGGATAAGCGAATATTGCCCTATAAAGCACCGGCAACAGAGAAAATGATTGGTCTTATTGGTGGGGGTGTTGAAGGGCTGTCAACGGCATTTTTCAGTGCAAGGCTTGGTCATGACCCCACGGTTTTTGAAGCCACGGGTTCTTTGGGCGGTATTCTTCGGAAGGCCATTGCCAGGGAGCGCTTGTCCATGGATGCGCTTGACTGGGATATTGAAGGCGTAAGGCAAATGGGCGTGAGTATCCAGACCCTTACCAAGGCAGGTGCGGATTTTACCATTGACGGGCTTTTAAAACAGGGGTTTCAAGCCGTATTTACGGCCACGGGAGGCTGGGATTCCAGGCTTGCAAGGGGAGATATTGATCAGGCAGCAACGGTTTTTCCAGGAGCATATCTTTTAATTGATCTTTTAAGAAGTAAATCAGATAAGAATATCAATATCGCAGCAGGGAAAAATGTCGTGATTGCAGGCGGTGGTATCAGAGTGCTGGAAGCTGTGAATATTTTAAAAGAAAATGGGTCAAAGAAAATAACCCTTATTTTAAGAAAACAAGCTGATGAGGC
>JAQICW010000061.1 GCA_027858355.1 Desulfobacula sp. | reverse complement strand
ATATATCAGGATGCCGGGGGGTGATGCTGCTGTCCTGGAACCCTGGCGCATGGCAGCATCAATTCTTTATCAAGCCTTTGGAAAGAATTTTTTAAGTCTGGATATTCCCTATATTAAAGGAATGGAAAAAGAAAAGCTGTCTTTTGTCTGCCAGATGATGGAAAAAAATATCAACTCTCCTCTGGCATCCAGTGCAGGAAGATTGTTTGATGCCATTGCCTCTCTTCTTTGTCTGAGACATAAAATTTCCCATGAAAGCCAGGCTGCAATGGAATTGGAAGCTGTCGCAGGCAAACATCCGATAGCAGAGGCCCAGGCAGATGATATCTATGGCTTTGACATTGTACAAAATAAAACCAAGGAAGGGGACGACTTGTTTATCATTGATATGATGCCCTGTATCCGGCAGATTGTAGAGGATAAAAAACAGGATACACCTGTCAGCAGTATCAGTTCAAAGTTCCATCACACCCTGGCCCGTGCTTTTTCAACTGCAGCCATAAAAGTCAGCAAAGAAACAAATATTAAAAAAATCGTTCTTTCAGGGGGGGTGTTTAATAATGATATCATCCTGAACCAGATGATTACTAGTCTTGAAGAAAACAGTCTTAAAGTATATACACACACAAAGGTTCCAACCGGAGATGGCGGAATTTGTCTGGGCCAGGCAATGGTTGCGGCTGCCATTTAAAGGAAATTAGCACATGGGTCTGAAATACATTGAAGAATACAGGGATGGGGCGCTTGAAAAGGATCTTGTGAAAAAAATTAAGTCTGTCAGTAAAAAAAAATTAAGACTGATGGAGGTCTGCGGAACCCATACTACCTCGATTTTCAGGCATGGCATCCGGAGTGTACTGCCTGAAACCATCACACTTCTTTCCGGCCCGGGCTGCCCCGTGTGTGTGACTGCCCAGAAAGATATTGATGCTTTTGTGGCATTTGCAAGGGTTGAGAATCTTATCGTGACAACCTTTGGGGATCTTATTAAGGTTCCAGGGTCCAGTTCGACCCTGGGAAAAGAGAAAGCAGCCGGTGGTGATGTGAGGATTGTCTATTCAATATTGGATGCCATTAACATTGCCAGGGACAATAAAGATAAACAAGTGGTGTTTTGCGGCGTGGGGTTTGCAACAACCATTCCCAACTTTGCAGCGGTCATTCTCATGGCAATCAGGGAAAACGTTGATAATTTTTCCATTTATTCGGCCAATAAACTCACACCCCCAGCCCTGGCCGCCTTGATGGAAACCGACGGAGTAGAGATTGACGGTTTTATCCTTCCGGGCCATGTCTCTGTGATTACGGGAACCAATGCCTATAGTGACACCTTTGAAAAATATGATATGCCCTCTGTGATTGCAGGTTTTGAACCCATTGATATCTTAAAGGCCATCCTGCTTTTAATCCAGCAGAATGAGGCGGGAAAACCCGTCCTTGAAAACGCATATCCAAGGGCTGTGTCCGATGCAGGCAATGTAAAGGCAAAACAGATCATGAACCAGGTTTTTAAGGTCAATAATGCTTTCTGGAGAGGAATCGGTGAAATTCCCTTAAGTGGTATGGGCCTGAAAAAAGAGTATGAAAAATTTGATGCAGCCATAAAATTTGGAATGGATATGCCAAATGTGCCTGAGCCCAAAGGATGTGCCTGCGGTGAAATTCTCATGGGATTGAAAACCCCTGAAGAATGCGCCCTCTACAAGAAAAAATGTACCCCCATGACACCGGTTGGGCCTTGTATGGTTTCAAGCGAAGGGGCTTGTGCGGCTTTTTACAGATATAATTATTAATGAGTTTTGAGATATGAGTTTTGAGATATGAGGAAGAACAATGAATGAAGAAACAATATTATTAGATCATGGTTCCGGGGGAAAAGTCTCCCATGAAATGTTTTCCAAACTGATCCTGCCTTTGTTTGAAAATCCTGAGTTATTAAAACAGGATGATGGGGCCACCCTGGATGTTGAAGGTACAAAGCTTGCTTTTTCCACGGATTCCTATGTAGTTGATCCCATTTTTTTTCCCGGCGGGAATATTGGAGATCTGGCTGTGAACGGAACCGTCAATGATATCTCCATGTGCGGTGCCATTCCAAAGTATATCAGTGTCGGGCTGATCATTGAAGAAGGGTTTCCTGTAAAGGATTTGCGAACAATCCTGGAGGCCATGGCAATGGCTGCCAAAAAGGCCGGGGTCAAGATTGTAACCGGCGATACCAAGGTTGTCCCAAAAGGAAAAGCAGACAAGATTTTTATCAATACGTCTGGTATAGGCATAATTTCTCCCCACATTAATGTGTCTGGAGCCAATGCAAAACCCGGGGACAAGATTATCGTCAGCGGCACCATTGCAGATCATGGAATTGCGGTATTAAGCTCAAGGGAAGGCCTGAAATTTGATTCTGATATTAAAACCGATTCAGCCCCGTTAAACAAAATGGTTCAATCCATTATCCAGTCTTACTGTGATATCAATGTGCTCCGCGACCCCACAAGGGGAGGCCTTGGTACAACCTTAAATGAGATTGCAGCACAATCCCGGGTGGGAATAAAAATAGATGAACTATCTCTGCCCGTCCGGGGACCTGTCCAGGGAACCTGTGAATTGCTGGGGTTTGATCCCTTATATATTGCCAATGAAGGCAAATTAATTGCCTTTGTACCGGAAAAACATGCCCAGAAAGCACTTGAGATCATCCAGCAGGACGAGTTTGGCAAGGATGCAGTGATCATTGGTGAAGTAACCGAGGCTGATCCCGGTAAGGTCTTTTTGAAGACCGCCATTGGTGGTTTGAGAATCATCGACATGCTGACAGGAGAACAGCTGCCAAGAATCTGTTGAATTTAAATTTTTTTTTTTGAATCAACCCATTAAAAAAGTAAAAAAAGAATACAATTACGATAATTTTTTAAAGAATCTATTCCATCGAGGATGCAAAAAAGATCCTTTCCTGGAGATCACAACCTTGGTTGCTTGACCCAGAATAAGCTTTTGTTTTACAAACCCAAAAAATCGTGAATCAGTACTGTTATCACGATTATCTCCCATCATAAAATATTGTCCTTTTGATATGACCACAGGGGCAAAGTTATTCAGGGATGCCTAGGATGCAAAAAGCCCAAGACTGTTAATAGTCCACCCCTTTAAATCCAGCCTTGTGTCGCAACATAAATAGACAAAGTCCGCACCATAAAATCTTC
>JAQICW010000043.1 GCA_027858355.1 Desulfobacula sp. | reverse complement strand
TTGTTAATTTAAAGAGGCGCTTAAGGTTCTGTTCTTCTTTTAAGTGCTGTCTGAGACAATTTGATAAAAAGGAGTTGAGATGACACTAAAGGAAACGATCACACAAAAAATTTATGAGGCCCTTACAATGAATCGTTTTAGTGCGGAAACGTATACTGTCAAAATAAAGAATCAGCCGTGTCCGTTTGTTGGGATTCCTTTGATATCAAGCAATAATCCGGCAAAATTTTCAATGAAAATTACGAACAATGATGACTTTAAAGGGGTTTATGAGGGGTATGTTGATGACATCGAGGTGATTGAAAAACGATAACAGGGGCAATCATGAAACAATCTGATTTTTTACAAATTAAACCTCTATTATTTTAAAAAGGAGCAGTTCATGAAAACTGATATGAACACTGATATGAACATTGACATGACCATTAAAATTGGCGGGGCAGCCGGCCAGGGGATACAAACGATTGGAAACCTTTTGGCCCGGGCATGCCGGGATGCAGGGTTTTATATCATGGCGATCAACGATTTTGAGTCTCGGGTCCGGGGTGGGCACAGTTTTTTTCAGATGCGCATCAGTGATAAGCCGATTCATGCACCCCATCACCGGGTGGATCTTTTAATCGCTCTTAATAAAGAGACCTGGGATCTGCATAAGGGCGAACTGCAAGAAGATGGGATTGCTATCCTGGAGGTACCGCTTGATTCTCCATCCAAACAGGCGGTTAGCGTTGAGTTTTCTGCCCTTGCCAAAGAAACCGGCAGCATTCTCTACTCCAATACGGTTGCCGCCGCTGCAGGCCTGTCACTCCTGGGGGCACCTTTTGACAAGATTGACGACTTGCTGTCCAGGCAGTTTGCCGGAAAAAAAGCAGATATTATTGAAAAAAATATCAAAGCCGCCCGGTTGGGATATGATGCGGTCAAGGATATTCGTTTTTCCAGGCAACCGTTTTTAAAGACATCTGATCCCAAGGGCCAGGTCATGGATGGTTCCCGGGCAATTGCCCTGGGTGCCATAGCATCAGACTGCCGGGTAGCGGCATTTTATCCCATGTCCCCTGCAACTGGTATCATGCAGCACCTTTCCGGTTGGACAAACCGCCTTCCCCTTGTGGTGGAGCAGGCAGAAGATGAAATTGCGGCGGTCAACATGGTTATCGGCGCCTCCTTTGCCGGTGCGCGGGCCATGACCGCCACCTCGGGCGGCGGATTTTGTCTCATGACAGAAGGCCTTGGTCTTTCAGCCATTACAGAAACCCCTATTGTCATTGTCGATGCCCAGCGACCTGGCCCTGCCACTGGTCTTCCGACCCGCACCGGCCAGGGAGATCTTTTATTTGCCATCCATGCCTCCCAGGATGATTTTCCACGGTTTGTTTTTGCACCGGGAAGCCCCAGACAAGCCTTTGAAATTACCCAAAAGGCATTTGCCCTGTCTGAAAAATACCAGGTTCCGGCAATTATTCTTATGGATCAATATCTGGCAGATTCCATTTTTTTACTGGAACACTCCTTTACTTTTCCCAAAAAGGTGGAACGGTTTATTGCCCGGGATGAAGATCTTAAAGACCCGAACGCTTACAACCGGTATGCGTTGACACCCTCCGGTGTTTCCCCCAGGGCTCTGCCCTGCGCAGGCGCTGCCAGAGTCGTGGTATCCAGTGATGAACACAGACAAGACGGCCATATCACCGAGGATATTGATAACAGAAACGCCATGGTCAACAAACGCAAGTCAAAGCTGCCGGATATGATCAGGGAAATGTCTGCACCGCAAGTCTTGTTCCCCGAAGCAAAAACACTGCTGCTGGGGTGGGGATCAACATCGGGCAGTATTAAAGAATCAGTGGAAGGTCTCCGTAACGAGGGAATGGATGTTGGTTGCCTTTTATTCACAGATCTGTGGCCCTTCCCCACCGCAGCTGTCGAATCCCATTTAAAAGACTCGGTCAAAATCATTATTACAGTGGAACAAAATTCCGGTGCCCAGTTCGGACACCTGTTAAAAGAGCAGACCGGGATTTCATACACCCATGCCATACTGAAATATGATGGCAGGCCCTTTTATCCGATAGAGATCATGGATGCGGTTAAAGAAAAGGAGAAACATTGATATGGTTATTCTAAAAGATTTCAACTCAGACTATAAAAATCAGTGGTGTCCGGGATGTGGGAATTTCGGGATTTTGGGAGCCATGAAAGACGCCCTGACAAAACAGGGTATTCCGCCGGAAAAAATTCTGCTCATTTCCGGCATCGGTCAGGCAGCCAAAACCCCCCATTTTTTAAACTGCAATATGTTTCACAGTCTTCATGGGAGGGCACTGCCCCTGGCGCTGGGAGCAAAACTGGCCAACCATGACCTGAAAATAATAGTGAATTCAGGGGATGGCGATTGCTATGGCGAGGGCGGCAACCATTTCATGCATGCCATCAGGCGGAACACCGACCTGACGCTTATAGTGCACAACAATCAGGTCTACGGCCTGACAAAGGGTCAGGCATCCCCGACATCAGGGCTTGGCATGACAACCTCTCTTCAGCCCGATGGGGTCATATCAGAACCGTTTAACGGACCTGCCGTGGCGCTGAGTCTGGGTGCAGGATTTGTTGCAAGGGGATTTTCCGGCAACAAGGACCATTTAAGCGACCTCATACAAAAAGCCATGAACCATAAAGGTTTGAGCCTCATTGATATCATGCAGCCCTGTGTGTCGTTCAACAAAAACAACACCTTTGAATGGTATAAAAAAAGGGTGTATGAAGCTGACAATCCTGAACCTGACAATTTTACACAGGCCATGAAGCTGGCCATGGAATGGGGGGATGCCATCCCCATAGGAATCTTTTATCAAACAAAAAAGCCGGATTTTACATCCCGGATAAAAGGACTTGAAAAAGGCCCCCTTATCTTTCGGGACTATGATCCGGAAAAAACCAATGCAATATTGCAGGATTCATAAGGAGATATAATATGACCTTTGCTTTTGATGAAATAAAATTGATTGAAGTCCCGGCCGGGACAATAGTCAGGCTCATTATTAAAGGCACGCTTAAAAAGAGGATTATGAACACTTTGTTCCCATGGTGGAAAAGATCATGGAGTCCAGGGATAAAATCCGAATGCTGATTGAGCTTCGTGATTTCAAAGGGTGGTCTGTGGGTGCGATGTGGGAGGATACCAAATTTGGTCTGTCGCATTTTAATGATATTGACCGTCTGGCCATTGTGGGCGATAAACAATGGGAAAAAACCATGGCAGCATTTATCAAACCGTTTACCACAGCAATTGTAAAATATTTTGATCTGGGGGAACTTGATGCGGCCAACACCTGGATCAGTGGATAACAGGATTGAGCGATTTTCTGTTACCCTGGCATGAAAGGAAAACAAAATATGAATAAAAATAACAAGCATCATGACCATGATCAAACACATCATCTGGATGAGGCGTTAAAGAAAAACGCCCTGAAAGATCCGGTTTGCGGTATGGACGTCGGTAAGGACAGTCCACATTATACCGACCATGGAGAAGAGAGAATCTATTTTTGCAGCGAGCATTGTCAAAAAAAATTTGAAGAAAACCCCTCAGCTTACCTGACAGAACAGGAACAACCTGCAAAGGATGAAAAACAAAAAGAGACTAATCTCTACACCTGTCCCATGCACCCAGAAGTAAAACAGACAGGGCCGGGAAGCTGCCCGAAATGCGGCATGGCTCTGGAGCCGGAAAATGAAACAGAACAGGAAGGGGAAAACGTTGAACTGGTAGACATGCGCCGCCGATTCTGGGTCAGTCTGGTTCTTACCCTTCCTGTCTTTATTATGGCCATGGGCGACCTGATTCCCGGTAACCCTTTGGCACAGATCGTTTCGAAAAATGTCCTTGTCTGGTTCGAACTTTTGCTGGCAACACCGGTTGTGCTATGGGGCGGCTGGCCGTTTCTGGTAAAGGGGTGGCAGTCCCTCGTCTCATGGAATCTCAATATGTTCACCCTGATAGGACTGGGTGTGTCGGTTGCCTATATCTACAGTTTGATCGCGGCAATTTTTCCTGAAATATTTCCAACCGCCTTCAGAGGGAAAGAGGGAACAGTGGCTGTTTATTTTGAAGCGGCTGCCGTCATAGTTACCCTGATTCTACTGGGGCAGGTGCTGGAATTGAAAGCCCGAAGCCAGACCGGCTCAGCCATCAAAGCTCTGCTGGGACTGGCACCTAAAACAGCCAGGATTATACGAGATGACAGCACTGAAGAAGATATTCTACTCGAACAGGTGGAGCCTGGCAACAAGCTGCGAGTAAGGCCGGGTGAAAAGGTACCGGTTGACGGTACGGTTATAGAAGGAAAAAGTTCCATCGATGAGTCAATGGTCACGGGTGAATCTATTCCTGTGGAGAAAAACGAGGGCGACAAATTAATCGGAGCAACGGTCAACGGCACAGGAACATTGGTCATGGAAGCAAAACGGGTAGGAAGCGAAACCCTTTTGGCGCAGATTGTCCATCTGGTTTCCGAAGCCCAGCGCAGCCGCGCCCCCATTCAGAAAGTGGCCGATGTTGTGGCTGGATATTTTGTGCCGGCAGTTGTCGGTTCAGCCATTATTACATTTATTGTATGGAGTATTATAGGCCCTGACCCCAAAATGGCGCATGCTTTGATCAACGCAGTAGCCGTGCTCATTATTGCCTGCCCATGCGCCCTTGGCCTGGCCACCCCCATTTCGATCATGGTGGCTACAGGCAAAGGCGCCTCTATGGGAATCCTGTTTAAAAATGCCGAGGCCATTGAAGTCATGCGGGAAATAGACACACTGGTGGTGGATAAAACCGGCACACTGACCGAGGGCAAACCCAAAGTCGTTGCCGTCACCACAGTTGCCGGCGGCAATGAAACGGAAATGCTGCGTTTGGCTGCCAGTCTTGAGAAAGGCAGTGAACATCCCTTGGCGGCGGCCATCGTGAATGGCGCCGGAGAAAAAGGGATCGACCTGGTCGAGGCCGTTGATTTTGAATCAATGACCGGCAAAGGTGTCAAAGGAAACGTGGATGACAAGCAGATCGTCTTCGGCAATATCAAGCTTTTTGAGGAATTAGATATAGATGTGCAGGAACTGGACCCCAAAGCTGAAGCCATGCGTAAGGATGGCCAGACCGTCATGTTTGTCGGAGTTGACGGGAAGCTTGCAGGCATGATTGGAGTAGCGGACCCGATCAAGAAAACAACTGCTGAGGCAATCAAGCTGCTCCATCAGGACAAGATCCGCATTGTCATGTTGACCGGTGACAGCAAAACCACGGCCATGGCAGTTGCTGCAAAACTCGATCTGGATGAGGTGATGGCCGAAATACTGCCTGGCCAGAAAGCCGAAGCCGTCAAAAAGTTACAAGATGCCAGCAAAATTGTGGCTATGGCCGGAGACGGCGTCA
>JAQICW010000006.1 GCA_027858355.1 Desulfobacula sp. | reverse complement strand
CCGCAGGCGAGAGTGACCAAAGGGAACGGCAACCTGGAGTGCAAAACTATGAGCCGACGAACAGAAACAGCATATAAGGCCTGGTCTCCGGGTAAGTCAGCAGGTCTGCCCTTCAGGGTGCAACATGACAAAGCCCAGGATTCAGGAGACAGGGTAAATGCTGCGGTTGTGTAGCGAAAGTTCACGTTCTTATCCGGGGTTAATGCCCCGGACAGGGTGAAGGACCGAAGACAAACCATCATGACAGCGATTAGTCGCAGGGGACCGTGGCATCTTGCCAGAACCATGGCAACACAATCCGGCATGACCAATAAATGGCTATCAGAACAAGGGTGAATATCTGTCAAAGATCAGTGGGTGAACATACATTACCCGGCCACGGCCCGGTAATGTTGATGAAACGCCCTGTGCGGACCCGCATGAAGGGTGTTGTGGGATTAAAACCCCCGGCTACCCGATTAATGGTCGAGTACAATCCCGGGGCAAGTAATTTGATTGGCTCCAGGGCATTTAAATTCTGCATCACAAAAATACTGGTGATAAGACGGTCTTTGAACTCGCCCGTCTGGGAAAGAGGGGCCGGCAGGACACTGGCCTGTGGAACCGGCGCATGTGCTGCTCTTGTTGCCGCCAGCCTGACGGGCAGGGTGCAGGACAGCGCCATTGTTCACCTGGATGGCGGAGACCTTGACATCCACTGGGATAATAAAACAAATCATATTTTTAAAACAGGTACTGCCACCCTGGTATTTGAGGGCCGGATCAGGATTTGAAATACAGTTTTAAACTTTACAATTCTTTTGAAATAATCCTACAAAGTGGTATCAACAATTGAACTTAGTTTACTTTTTTTGAATTAGTAACTTTGGATTTAGTGTTATACTGTTTTGGGAATAACAAGGAAGATAAAATGTTTAAAGAAGTCATTGGAAAAATTGGTTTTATAAAAATGCTCATTATTATTTTGAGTCTTTGTTTCTTTTTTAGTGTTATTTCGGGTTTGGTTCTCTATAAAAATCTTCATGTGCCTTTGGGACCGCATTTTGGCGCTACCCATATCGTTGTCACCGAATTACACGATAACCTGTTATTTAAAACCATCATCATCAACCTTATTTTCTATTGCATAACTGCCATTGGTTTTCTGCTTCTCGGTGTTCTGTATTCCCATAGAATCGCCGGTCCGTTAGTTAAGGTAACCCGGTTTGCAGAAATGATGGGAAAAGGCAAATTTGACCAAAGAATTGATTTCCGAAAAAAGGATGTCATACATTCACTTTCTGCTGTGTTAAATGAAATGTCACAAGCATATGAAAATCGTTGCAATACGCTTTCTTTCAATTTGAACGAGCTTGAGAAAAACCTGAATTCTCTAAAATTATCAGATGGTAGTAGTGAACACAAAATTGAAAAAACAAAAAAGATAATGAAACTTGATGCAATAATATCCAAAACTTACAAAGACCTGGTACTATGAGATATGCCCGGATTATCCTATACCTTATTTTAGTCGGGATTGCATTCAAAGTATATGGCAGTTTTACCAAAGTTCACGAATTTAAACAGGATGAGTGCAGTATATGTCATGTGAATATTGAAACAGATAAAGCAGTTCTTAAATCCATCACCGCATCGGTTTGTGAAAAATGCCATACTGACAGAAGACAAAAATTATCCCATCCCATTGAAGTTTTACCTGAAAAAGCCATACCTGCTGATATGACACTGGTAAACGGAAGGATGAGTTGCATAACCTGTCATTTTGTTCATCCCTTTTCTGTTAACAATAAAAAATTCAGTAGGTATTTCCTCAGAAGGCCGGGAAGAGGTATGTTTTTTTGCAGTGCCTGCCATAAAATTGATGAAAAGGGACATATTGTTTTTGAAAAAATCCATACAGGTTCCTTTAAAGTTACAAACCCGGAAGGGACTTTGGATGATTATACACTTCAGTGCATTGAATGCCATGATCGACTTATTGATAGAACCTCGCTTACGGGTGGCTCAGGAAAATGGAAGCATTTTTCTCTAAAGCTGAATCATCCTGTGGGCATCTCACTCGGAAGTGTTGCTGCGAAAAAACCAAAGGATTTTAACCCTCCGGGTTCACTCCCCGAAGAGGTAAGGCTTTTTAATGGTAAAATTGGGTGTGGGACATGTCACAATGTCTATTCAAAAGAAAAATATATGCTTGTGACTGATAACTTTAAGAGCAGATTATGCAGACAATGTCATAATAAATAGGATTGCTGCCATGGGCTATAGAAAAAGACGGAAATATATTGTTCATTCAAGGTTCCAGTTAAAATTTGCATTGGGGTTTATAATTGCAGCCCTGGTTGGCGGTATATTTTCAACTGCTCTTTTTAACTATTTAGCGATGATAAAACTTGAGCAACTCCAATGGAGTGTTCATGTAAGCGCTTCGTCCACCGGAGAGGTGCTGAAGCAGATTTTTCTATATGTTAATGGTATTAATTTGATTTTTGTATCAATTCTGTTTGCAATAACCGGTTTTTGGATGTTAAAGAAAATAAACGGCCCTGTTTACCGGATAATAAAAAGTCTTGAATTAATTAAAAAGGGAGACTTGTCAAGACCTGTTATTTTAAGACAGAAAGACGAATTCGGGAATGTTGCGAAAAATATAGATGAAATGAGGGAACAGATCAGGAGACGATTCGTTGACTCAAAAAAAATGTATGAAACGATTTCTCAATCCCTACAGGACATGGAAAAAGATTTAATAAATGGAAAGCAGATAGATGAACAAATAGGGGAAACAGGTATTCTTGTTCGACGATTGCAAAAACAAAATCAATATGATCAAATAGAACCCGTATGAACGCGCACATTAGAGAAATAATAAACTTTATTAAGGGTTTCAGAGGAAGGCCATTGATTAATGTCTCAATTGCCCTGGTGCAGGTCATCGTAATTCTATACGCCGCATATTTCTTTTTTAGATCCTCACAAAGAGTAACTGACGCCACTTTTAACCTGCAGCAGCATGTGTTGGCTGCTGAAATTGCCGGAGACATTAAGCAGTTTTTTGAAAATCTGGCCGGCTCACTCAATACAATATGCAAAATTCCCGTTATCCGAGAGTTTGATGAAACCAAAACCAGCGAAATGTTGACGCTTGCATACCAGGATCTTAAAACCCAGGGCCTAATCGATATCGCCGTAATGGATTCAAAAGGGATTTTCAGATTCTCAGTAAATTCTGAGGAGATATTGGGTAAGGATTTTTCATGGAGAAAGTTCTATAAGAATGCCAAAAGCATGGATAAAGGTTACCAGTATATTATTCAATTTGTCGAGTTTAAGGGTGCCAGCGCTGGTGAGAAAGGTATTGTAATTGTAGCGCCCATGTTTGCCCAGGAAAAATCCGACAACTTTTACAGTTCTGCGACCGGGTTTAATGGGCTGGTGATTTACACTCTCAGACTGGATACGTTGATTCAAAAATTTTTAACATCCCACAAATCAACTGAGACAGGGCATATTTTTTTGATGGACAGTGATTATACGGTTTTCTTCAGTTCTGATAATCGCCTGTTAGGGAAAAACCTGTTTAAAGAGGCAAAAGATTTCCCCTTATTTCAGAAAATATTGCAAAGAATGGGTTCAGGCGAATCAGGATTCGGGTCATATTCTTTTTTCAAGTTTGATGAAAACAAAAAACAATTTGGAAATGAGATTGAGGGAAAACTGATTGCACACTCACCCATCATTCTGACAAATGCATCATGGTCAGTTGGTGTTTGGGCTCCTAAAAAAGAGGCTGAAGCTGATATTGGGCCTGCATATATTAAAACTTTTTTACTGATTCTGCTGATTGTCATTATCATCCTGTTAGGTCCTGCCTACTCCTTAAGAGCTTTTTTTTACTACAGCAAAGGTCTCGAAAAAGAAGTTGATTTCAAAGCCATTGAGTTTGAAAGATCCCATCACAGGCTATTAACCATTTTAAATAATCTTGATTCTGCGGTTTATGTTGCTGATATGGATTCATATGAGTTGTTATTTGTAAATAAGCTTCTTAGTGATATTTACGGAGATGTAAAAGGAAAAATATGCTGGCAGGTCCTGCAAAAAAATCTTTCCGGTCCCTGCGATTTCTGTACAAATACTCATTTGTTAGACAAAGATGGTAACCCTGCCGGGGTAAAAATTTGGGAACACAAAAACATTATCAATAATAAATGGTACGAAATACATGATCAGGCCATATCCTGGGTAGACAATACTATTGTCAGACTTGAAATAGCAACGGATATTTCCGATCGAAAGGCTGCTGAAGAAAAGCTGTTGCGCGTAAACAAGGAGATGGAGAAGTTTTGTTATGTCTTACAACAGATCAGTGGCCAAAAATCTCTGGATGGTGTTGCCTCATTTTTGATTAATGAACTGGGCTCAATGATTAAAAATGAATCTATAAGGATTCTTGTTTTTAACAGTGACTACACAAAACTTTATATTCTGTCGGAAAACGGGGCTAAACTTGAAAAAAATAGAGAACGGGCCCGGACTGTATTAATAACGATTAAGGAAATGAAAGGGATTACAATTTCTCACACAAAAAAGATTCTCCCTCCCCTTGTAATGAATAGTTTTCCATACCAGGAAAAGCAAACCATTATTCCGATGCTGGAAAATAACCAGCTTGACGGGGCGTTTGTGATGATGTGCCCAATGGATTGTCAGTGTGATGAGATGGCATTGAAAATGATTTCTCTTATTTTGGAGCAGGCGTCAGGTACGATAAAGCGGGCTGTTCTGCATGAAGAGGAATTGACAGGACTGCAATCGCGTTTGATATCATCCAAGGGGTTCCACGGCATGATAGGCATTGATTCTAAAATGCAACAAATTTATAAACTGATCAATGATATTGCTCCTACAGATGCAACTGTTTTGATCCAGGGCGAAAGTGGTACGGGAAAAGAGATGGTGGCTGGCGCCATTCACAAACAGAGCCTTCGAAAAAACAATCAATTTGTTGTGATTAATTGTGCAGCATATCCTGAAACACTTTTGGAGAGTGAGCTTTTCGGTCATGAAAAAGGCGCCTTTACAGGGGCTGCACGGGTAAAATTAGGCCGTTTTGAACAAGCTGACGGCGGAACTGTGTTTTTAGATGAAATAAGTGAGATTTCACCATCAGCCCAGATTAAGCTGCTCAGGGTCCTCCAGACCAGACAATTTGAAAGGCTGGGAGGAGAAAAGACATTGTCAATTGATATTCGTGTCCTGGCTGCCACCAATAAAAATCTTGTAGAAGAGGTGAAATCAGGCAATTTCCGCGAGGACCTTTTTTACAGGCTTAATGTCATTCCCGTTAAGTTGCCGCCCTTGAAGGATCGGCCAAAAGACATTTCAATTTTAGCAAGATATTTTCAAAATAAATTTGCTGCGGCATTGGGAGAAAAAAAGATAAAAGAGTTAAGCACCGATGCCATGAGGGCTCTTCTTGATTATGATTGGCCCGGAAATGTCAGGGAGCTGGAAAACAGTATCGAGCACGCTGTGGTTCTTGCAAAAGGCAAGCGAATCAAAGCGTCACATCTGCCTTTGAATATCAATACCAAAAATCATTCAAACCATGATAATTCCAAAGGGGCTATTGTTGAAAACGAAATAATAGTTTTAAGACAAATTCTTGATGATTGTACCTGGAACAAACAGAAGGCAGCAATACGGCTTGGAATAAGCCGCTCCACATTGTATGGCAAACTAAAGAAATATAAAATTGAAAAACCGGGACATATTTAGGGCTTGAAGTTATTCACTCTTTTCATGCATTTGAAAGACTGTAACCTTATTGGCAAACATTTCCACTACAAAAAGCCGGCTGTCTTCATCAACAAAAAGACCCATCGGGGTTTTAAACTTTTTTACTTTACTTTTGGACGTATCACCGATGGCTGCAAAAAACTCACCGCTTGTTTGAAAGATCTGAATAACCCCCATATAGCTGTCACTGACATAAACACGGTTTTTTTTGTCAATGGCAATCCCTTTTGGCCTGAAAAACTGACCCTTCTCCACCCCCCATCCCCCTATGTCTGTGACGAACAGGCCTTCCGGATTCAGTACCTTAACTCTAGTGTTGATCACATCGACAATATATAAATACTTATCTTTATCAAGCGCAATCAGGAACGGATATCTGAACTCACGCTTTCCCGTTCCGGGTTTGCCAAAGGTTTTTATAAGATTGAATGTTGAAAGATCATAAACAAAAATGATGTGGTTATCATTATCAACCACATAACATTGGTTTCTTGTTTCATCAACTGCCACATCAGTGGGGTCGGCAGGTTTGCCGGTTTTTGATTTTATTTTTATCTGTGAAAGAAAGCCGCCTTTTGAATTAAATATCTGAACCCTGTGATTTTGTGAATCAGCAATATATATTCTGTTTTTATCATCAATGTCTATTCCAAGGGGAAATAAAAACTCACCGGTGCCATTTCCTTTTCTCCCAAAGGATGAAATAAATTTGCCGTTATTGTCAAAAATTTTAATTTTATTATTTAC
>JAQICW010000692.1 GCA_027858355.1 Desulfobacula sp. | reverse complement strand
TTTCTGTCGAAAATATAAAATCAATGGCCCGGTTGATTGACAGACAAAAAATATGCTCTGAAATGATGGGCTGCTTGACATGTGCAGCCCAGTGTCTACCTTATTGTCTATTCATACCGTACTGATTAAGACAATTTTATATCCAATTCAGGCGGTACAAATACATACCAATTTTATATAAAAAATTTAGAGGGAGACAACAATGAATGATGATAATCAGAAAACACTATGCGCACATGTAGAAGAAGAATTGCAGGTCAAAGATTCAAAGGCCTATATTTCACTGATCAAACCAGCCACCCATTTTTGCGAAGGCTGTGGGCGCAGTGCTGCAAAGGCTGAAAATGTGTGCAAACCACAAAAACTATAATATATTGTGACTCCATCCGCCCCATTCCTGGTATAAACACAGATTGGGGCGGTTAAATCCCATTGTTAATGATCCTATCGTTGATCCTTTTTTAACAGCAGCAGGGTATTGAAGGTCACGGAAAGGCTGCTCAGGAGCATTGCGGTTGCCGCGATAATGGGATTCAGCAGGCCGCTTGCTGCAATTGGGATGCTGACAAGATTGTAAAAAAGAGCAAATACAAGGTTTTGTCTGACCTTTGTATTCACCCTTCCGGCCAATGCGATAAACTCAAGGAGCTGGACCGGGGTTTCCTGCATCAGGGTAATGGCGGCCACACCTTCACCAGGGTTAAGTCCTGAATGGACTGCAATGGCAATATCTGATTGGGACATGGCAGGCGCATCGTTTACACCATCTCCCACCATGGCCGTTTTTTTTCCGGATTGTTTCAATGCTTTGATAAAATCTGCTTTTTCATGGGGGAGCAATCCGCCATGAGTTGATTCAGTTGAAATGTTTACAAAGGACCCTGCATTTTGAGTGGGTGTTTGGGCATCTCCTGAAATCAAAAAAATTGAAAACTCTTTTTTTTTAAGTTCTGAAATCAGGGAAGCGATGCCGTTTTTCATGGAATCGCCCATATGGACGGCGGCGACAATCTTATGCGCTACAGATAGAAAAATAGTTGATATTACCTGGGCGCCCTGTTGGGGTGATGAGACAAAGGAGGGAGGAGTGGCTTCTTCCTGGACAAAATCCAGACTGCCAAAATGATATTCCTGTCCCTGGAAATCACAGGTGATGCCATTGGGATGGCATTGGATATTTTCAATGGTCAGCGGTTCCAGTTTCTTTTTGTGCCCGTAGTTTTTGATGGTATGGGCAATATAGTGGTCTGATTCTTTTTCCATGGAACAGATCAATTGCCAGGCTTTTTGGGTAGAAAAATCTTTGGCTGTATCCATGCCCAGCACCACCAGCTTTCCAGTGGTCAGTGTGCCGGTTTTATCAAAAACAATGGTATCCAGTCCCTGTATTTGTTCAAACGCTTCAAAATCCCTGACCAGGATGCCCTGTTTTCCGGCTGCTGAGACACCTGCAACAAGGGCCAGAGGAATGGCAATGCCCAGCGCACAGGGACAGGAAATCACCAGGACGGATATGGCCCGGTTAAATGCCTCATAGGATGACAATCCTGTTATGATCCAGAAGAAAAATGTGAATACAGACAGTCCCATAATGCCCGGAACAAAGTAGTGTAAAAACTTTTCAAATCGCTGAGTTTGGGCAGTTTTCCCGGAAAGAGAGTTCTCCATGATCGACAGCATTCTGCCCAGGATGGAGTCTTTACCCACTTTGACGGCTGTTACCCGGATGGATCCGGAAATAATTCGGGTACCGCTTTTAACCTTGTGGGAAAGTGCCACCCGGATGGGTTTTGCCTCACCTGTGATGGAGGATTCGTCAATGAGGGCACTTCCATTGGTGACAATGCCGTCAGCTGCCAGGATTTCCCCCTGTTCAGCCAGGAAGGTATCTCCTTTGGACAATTGTTCGATGGAAACATACCGGCCAGTTGGGAATTGCGGTGTACAGAGTTTTACCTTTTGGGGAATCAGGGAGAAAAATTGGGAAAGTCCCTCGGCAATTCCGGCTTTTGCGGACCGCTCCAGCATCTTCCCGGTCAGGGTAAGAAGGATCAGCATGCACGCGGCATCAAAATAAAGATGGATGCTTCCTTTAAAAAGATGAAACAGGCTGTAGGAATAGGTGGCAAATGAACCGGTGGTTATCAGGGTTTCCATTCCAGGCCGCCCGGATTTGACGCTGGTCATTGCTCGCATGTAAATGGGGCGGCCACCGTAGAAAACAACAACAGATGCCATCAGGAAAATCGGCCATGCAAGCAGTTGGACAGACCGGGTTGAAAGCTCAATGAAAAATCCCGAATAGATGGCCCAGGAAAGCATCATCACGTTCATGGTTAAAAACAGGGAGACAAAAAGCCTGATAAATTCTTTTGTATTCTTTTTGGGCTTATGATCAAGTCGCGTGGATGTGTAACCCAGTTTGTCAATGGTAGCAAAAATTTTATCAGGGGATGTCTGGACAGGGTCGTATTGAACGTTTCCCCGGTCGCTGGAAAAATTGCATGAGGCGGTTATTATCCCCTTTGACTGGGTCAGTACTTTTTCCAGGACCCATGCACAGGCCGGACACCACATATCATGAATCTGTAAATGAAGGGTCAGCAGATTGTCAGGACCTGTGTGACCGTCTGTGTTTGCCTTTCCTGAATCTGTGACAGATATCTCTTGTTTGTCATGATCATCCTGGGTGACCACGGGGCTGGACCCGGGGTTTGTTATTGATATGTCCGGGATAACACCGGCTGCCACACATTCTTTGTACAGGTCGGTATCCTTGAAATGGGCAGGGTTCTGGTGATCCGTTGATTCCAGTAACATGGCATAGACCATTTTGCAGCCATTACAGCAGAACACGGTTTCTTCAGGGTCCTTCAAACGCTTAACAGGCAGACCGCAAAGTGTGCAGCAAGACTTGGAATTCATAATCAACTCTTTGTATAAGGCGGTTTATCCTGCTGCATGATGCAGCTCCTTATACAGCTATCATTTTTCATTGAGTTTTTTTCTGCTTGAATCTTAGAAACTGGATCACAGCATTACGGCTTTCAACCGTCATGGAACTGGCCAGGGCAGGCGTGTTTTTGCTGCCGTAGCTGATGACGGTAAATAATTCAATATCACTGAGTTTGACCGCCTTTTCGCTGGTCAGGTTCGTGGGAAGGGGATTAAAACTTTGCCCCACGGTGCCCAATCCATCCAGGTTGGGGCCATGACAATGGGAACAGAAGGTGTTGTAATCTTTTTCTCCTTTTGCCAGGATCATTTCTATAGGCAGGGTCATGGTTTCAGGATAAGCAGTTTGAAGTGTTTCTTTTATAAGGGCCTCACTTTTATGAAACGGAATAGCCTGCTTGTCCATCACCAGTAGCGGTTCCTCATGGGGACGGATCACAGGGGTCTGGTATAGTCGGCCAATTTTCATATTAGAATCATACAGAGTAATGATGGTGTAAACACCGGTTATGGCGAGCGTTGCAAAAACCGCAAGAAAAAGAACCTGTTTCATTTACTTGCCCTCCTTGCCGCTGACATGCTGACCTGCTGGATTTTTTTCATAGTCTGCATAGACAGATTCGGATGGAATACTTTTCACTGGGCGGTAATCCCAGGAAGGTGTACCTTTATCTGCCACTACAATAAAGGCAAAGTATCCTACCCCCAATATGATAGCGACCATGGCAAAAATGTGCAGCCAGGTGAACAATACTGAATCTTTCATCTTTTGGGTGTCCATAGATTATAATATTACCTCCGAAAATCCATAAAACAGAATATAATATAATGCCCATAAAATCGTACCGGTAATAATTAGTGTAATTATAAGCGGGAAAGGGCCTTCAGCCTTTTCAATACCATCTGCAAAGTGTTGAATGGGTTTAATGTTCAGTACCCTGCTGATGGGTCCTGACGTTGGAATAAAGGCCAGGGCAACGCCAAAGAGAATTAAAAAAATGATGGCGCAGATGACCAGCGCAATAACCTGCTGAGTGTTTAACAGCTCAAAATATCTCATTTAACATTCCTTTATTCCCAGGCCTCTATTCCCAGGGTGGTCTGATTGGTCCCAAATAAGATTTGCCTAAGCAAAAAAAAGTGCATATCCCACCAGGGCAAAGCTTGCCACAATCGCTGCAACAGCTATGGATAAAATAAAATAAATTTCAAATCTGGCCTTGAAAGAAGGTGCCACAATATGGCTTGGGACATCTTCCAGCGCCAGAAACCTTGCCCGCTGCTGGTCTTTGAACTGCCCGCTTTTCAATGCCCAGACAAATACGGCAGCGCCAATTAAAACGCCTGTCAGGATATATGCCAGAAAAAATGGATAATACATTTAGCCTGCCTTTTATACGTTCTGGTAAGGGTTATGGTTCATACGCTGCATCAATTCCTTTGGGTTCCATATTTGCGTCGATTTCATTAATAAAGTATTTTGCAATAAAGTTTCCCACAGCCCATATTTTTTCCGATTCAAGTTCTTTTTTAAAGTAAGGCATGGCCGTGCCGGTGATGCCGTTCATTATCTGATAGTAGATAATCCCTCCGCTGACTCCCCGACCTTTGAGAATCGTAAAGTTCAAGGGTGGCGGATAAATATAGGGTTGGGCCGGACCCATGCCGTCTCCTACAGGGCCGTGGCAGCCAAAACAAAAATCCTGGTATATTTTTCTGCCCCGGGCAAGGCCTGCTTCGGAAGCCGGATAAGGCGTGGGAATAGTATGCCAGCCTGTTGGTATATTATCATGAATCCATGCCACGTTTTCATCCACGCCGGATTCATATGCCTCCACGGCTTTTAACTTCCAAAATTTTTGCCTTTCCATTCTCTTGTCAGCATGTTTCATTCCAAGGCCCTGGACATATTGGGTTAAAATCTCTATATTTTTGGGCTTTAAAAATTTAAACGGCGGCATGATGGACAAAGGCCGGGTAAATCTGGGATTGATAAAGTGGGCCAGATGCCAGTCATCCGGATGTTCTCCGCCTTCCTGCGAAAGATCGGGGCCGGTTCTCTGGGAGCCTAAAAGGATGGGGTGATCTTTTAAATAATCTCCTGCCTGGGCAATTCTTTCTGCGCCCATCCCCCAATCTATCGATCTTATGGACTGGGTATGGCAGTATACGCATCCATTGCTGATATAAAGCTGGCGGCCTTTTTCTTCCATGGCCGTCCTGTTTCTGAACAGGTCCGAAGGTATGGTTTTGCTCGTATTGGCATAGGGTAGAATCACGACCACCAATACCACTGCAACAAGAATTAAAAGGCTGCCGGAAACAACGGCCACAGGTGTCATTTTCATGGGTTTTCTCCGGGATTTAAAAACAGTGATTTGAATATATTATAACACCCTAAAACAGCGGCTGAAAAAATCAGCACGCCTAGTGAGGTTCTGACAATATTGTATATGTGGATCTGGGGCAGTATCCGGTAAATGGTTTCTCCGTTCAGCCAGGCATTGCCCTGGATAAGGCCTGAGATGGTCAAGACAATGGTGAAGCCAATCACGCCGATCAGGATCATCCAGAATTGCAGATCAGCCAGGAATCGACTGAAAAGCGGTCTGCCTGTTATCCTCGGGATAGTGAAATACATACCGCCCAGGGCAATCATTCCGGCAAATCCAAGCACGCCGACATGGGCATGGCCAACGACCCAGTGGCTGAAGTGTGTGACCCGCTGGACATCAGGCAGAGACATCAGGGAGCCCCGGATACTGACGATAAAATACATGACGGTGCCGGTGAAAACAAATTTTCCTCCGATATCTTCATGGATCAATCCCAGTTTTCCTCTGGCCGTGTACCAGATATTGATGAGAAAGGCCATGACCGGAATAACCATGGCAATACTGTCCACAATGGCAACCACCTTGAGCCAGGTGGGGACGGGTACCTGTAGCAGATGATGGGTGCCGATATGGGTATAAATGACCAGCAGGGCCCAAAATCCGAGCAGCGACAGCGTGTGGCTGTAAAGCGGTGTTCTACAGACCTGGGGGATGATATAGTACGCAGTTGCGGCAGAAAGCGGGGTCAATAGCAATCCAAAGACATTGTGTCCGTAAAACCACAACAAAATAGCATCAGGAATGCCGCTTAAAGCACCGGAATCGGGTTGCCAGATAACATTTCCCATGCTGTAGGTGCATGCGGTGAGAATGGCTGCAGCCAGCACATACCATACAGACACATAAAGGATTTTTTCTTTCCTGTTTTTAACCGTCATAATAAAATTGAAAAAAACCAGGCCGAAAACAAGAACAACACCGACATCAATAGGCCAGATCAATTCAGCGTATTCTCTTCCCTGTGTAAGTCCTGCAGCAAGGGTAACCACCACGGCAACAAGGGCAATATTCCACAATATAACCGTAATTACGCCCAGTTTTTCGCTGTAAAGCTCGGTTCGCAGCAATCGGGGAACAAAATAGAATGCACTGGCAAGAAGGCCCGGAGTCACAAACCCGAAAAGTACCAGATTGACATGCATGGGGCGAAGCCTTGAAAATAAAAGCCATGCAATGTTGCCGAATAAATCCGGGGCGACAAGTTCAATGGCTGCCACAAGTCCTGCCAGTGTTGCAACCATCATCCAGGCGGCGGCGGTCAGGCAGAATCCCCTGGCGGTCAGGTAGTTGGCTGTATCGGATTCGGTCAGATTCTCGGGAAAAACAAATACTCCTTTATTAATTGTGACAGGAAAGCCAGCAGTCCAGATTGACTTTTTCTTTTCTGTGACATTCTATACAAAACCCCATTTTAAATTCAAAGTGCTTGAGTCTGTCAGTCCCTGCTATATCTCCATGGCAGGTTTCGCACTGGACATCTTTTTTTATGTGGCGTTCATGGTTGAACATGACATGCTCGGGAACATGAAAAACCTTTTTCCACGGTGTGGGGGTTTTTGTATTAAAGTAATTATGCTCTTTTATTATTTCCGGGTGCTCTGGAATGATAAAATTATGACAATACAGACATTTTTCAACCGGCGGTATTCCCGGATGGATGGATCTGTCAACATATGAATGGCAGAATCTGCAGTCGATTTTTTTATCCCCTGCGTGCAGACGGTGACTGAACGCAATGGGTTGAAGCGGTCCTGCATCTACATTTGGCATGATGTAATAAAAATATGCAAACAAGGCGAATAAAATGATCAGCGAGCTTAAAATGACCAATTGGATTTTGTTTTCTATCACTTGTTCCCTGAACAGGCGAAAATGGGAGATAAGAACCAGGGGTCGGCCTTTGGTTCCCACCAGGACCACTAGGACAATCAGGGTTAACAGTGTCAGAGAGGAAAGTATTATTTCCATTGAACGCTCCTTTCTGACTTGTGTTCCAATGCTTCAGGAAATTGTTTGAAATATAAGAGAATGCAGATGATCATGAGTGATAAAAATCCAAGTGTTATAATAATGTCAAAGATATTTATAGGAAAACCACCCATTTTTTGATGCAGGTAGTTGGGTCCTAAAAGCAGGAAATGTTCTATCCATAACCCGGTGAGAACAATCGCAGTGACAACGATCATGGCCCAGGGGGTTTGTTTAATTTTACGGCTTAAAAGGATGATAAACGGCATGATAAAACAGGATATAAACACGGTCCATGCCAGCGTATTCCAGGGGGCTGTCATGGTTCGTTCAATTATATAGGCGGTTTCTTCAGGGATGTTGCCGTACCAGATCACAACAAACTGGGAATAGAAAAAATCTCCCCATACAATGCTGAACCCGAAAAACAGGGTGCTCATGTCACCCAATTGTGAAGATGAAAGGGTAAACGGGATCTTTGGGTTCAAGTGAAGGATGCACGCCAGAAGGATAATAGCACCAAATCCGCCATAGATGGCTTTGATAAAGGTATAGGCACCGAACAGGGTGGAATACCAATGCGGGTCCATGCTCATGACCAGATCAAATCCGGTCAGGGCCAGAACCATGGCAAAGGCAAACATATACCAGGCAGCAAATAGGGTCATCCGTTTTTTCAGGGTTTCCGGGTCATGGGATTTTTTTTCAAAATACTTGAATAAAAATTGTTTCAACCAGGTATCTTTTCTGGCATTTTTTAAACGGAACTGAAGGGAATGATACAGATAAGCAAATCCAAGGGAATATAGAATCAGATAACCCACAATATCCCGGAAGAATAAAAAGGGCACGTTCAGCCATACTTCTTTGCCGTGCAGGTCTTGGCCCAGCCATGTGAACAAATGGTCCTGGCCTGCGAAAAGAAGAACAAATAAAATAAAAGAAATGGGGAAAAAAGCTGAAAATGCTTCCGCTATCGCTGCAAGACTGTGGCTCCATCTTGCCTTGGTAAAGTGCATGAGGGTTGAAAACAAAAGCCCGCCAGTGGACAGGGCGGTAAAAAACACAAAATTGGTCAGATAGGCCAGCCAGGCTTTTTCAGGATGGGCTGGTATTGCAAAAAAAATGAAACATGAAAACCCTAAACCGGCGATAAGCACAGAAAGGATCAGCCCATTTTTTTTCATTGCTTGGGACGGTTCTTTTAATGCCGTATCCATGGACGTCATTTGTTTTCCTTTTATTCTTTTAAAGATCCGGTACGATGCAGCAGGTCTTTGAGACCGTCAACATCCTCGGGCGTTGAAGCAATTTGGATTCCATACAGGTCGCCTGAGCATCTTGGATCATAGTTTTTTTCATAGCCTTTTTTGGGGAGTCCTACCTGGGTCAAAACGCCCAGCACATTCCCCAGAACAGCAAAAAGAATGGTGCATTCTAAGGCGATGACAAAAAACGGTATCCAGGAAACAATGGGTTTTCCGCTGACAATAAGACTCCAACGGGTGGCAGTGAACACGGCAAGCGAAAATCCGGAAAAAAATCCAATAATTCCGCCGATCAACGTAAACCATCCGACCTTGCTTGTTCCCCTGCCCAGGGCCTTGTTGATACTGCTGCTGGGAATGGGACTGTTCACATCCAGTATCTTGAAGCCCTTTTCCTGGATCTTATCTATGGCTGCAAGGATTTCTTCCTGGGTCTTAAAAAGCCCTGTAACAATGATGGCATCCGCGCTCATGAATTACTCCGTTTTATGTATCAATTCTTTCATTTCAGTCATGGAAACCGAGGGCAGGTGTTTGACAAAGAGCAGAAAAAGAAAGAAGAACAGACAAAACGCCCCCACCATGATTCCACCTTCCACCCATGTGGGCCAGTAATTGCCCCAGGCATTGGGAAGAAAATCATGGGCAACACTGCCAACGATGATGACAAATCGTTCAAACCACATGCCGATATTAACAAAAATGGATATGATAAACAGCCAGATAATATTTGTCCTGACTTTTTTAAGTAAGAATAAAAGGGGGATGATGGTGTTGCATACCACCATGATCCAGTATTGGGTTGCATAATGCCCGAACGCTCTTTCCCAGAATGTTTCCATTTCAATGATGTTCTGGCTGTACCAGCTGATAAACAGTTCAGTACCATAGGAAAATCCGACAATGATGCCGGTAAACACAATGGTTTTTGCAATGCTTTCAAGTACATGCATGGTGATCAGTTTTTCATACTTGAATATTTTTCTTAAAGGAATGCTCAAAGTCAGGACCATGGCAAGACCGGAATGAATAGCGCCGGCAACAAAATAGGGTGCAAAAATAGTGGTGTGCCATCCCGGTGTTACACTCAGGGCAAAATCCCAGGAAACCACACTGTGGACAGATATGACAAGGGGGGTGGCAAGCCCTGCAAACAGCATGTAGCCCCTTGTATAGTTCAGCCACTGGCCGGTTTTGCCGGACCAGCCAAGAGAAAGTATGGTGAAAATCTTTTTGCGTAGTCCTTCGGATCGATCCCTGATGATGGCCAGATCCGGGATCAGCCCGGTATACCAGAACAGACTGCTCACCGTAAGATAGGTGCTAATGGCAATAACATCAAAGATCAAAGGGGATTGAAAGTTAGGCCACAATGTTCGCTGGTTGGGAACAGGCAGCATATAAAAAACCAGCCAGACCCGGCCCAGGTGGATAAACGGAAAGAGCCCTGCAATGCAGACGGCAAACACGGTCATGGTCTCTGCAGCCCTGGCAATTGGATTTCTCCATCCGGCGCGGAACAGATGCAGGATGGCTGAAATCAGGGTGCCGGAATGGGCAATTCCCACCCAGAAGACAAAATTGATCAAATAGGTGCCCCAGTGGACCGGTGTATTCATACCTGCCACTCCTACTCCCACAAAGATCTGGTAGGCCCAGCATGAGGCACCGAATATTACGCCTGCAAACAAGAGCGCAATGATGCACCAGTACAATTTTCCCGGCCGGGAAAGTGTGTTCAGGACTGTGGTATTGATTGTTTCAAACGTCAATTGCGACATATTTTTAAAATCCCTGTTTGAAGTTTCATAGCACCGGCACCATTTTTTTTAGATAAATAACAGCAGATTTGGTATTCAGATAACCCAACACCTGGTAGGCTCTGGGATCCTGGGCAAGGGTGCTGACAACACTGTCCTTGTCCAGAAAGCTGCCAAATGAAAGTGCATTGGCAGGACAGGTCTGTACACAGGCCGGCTGGATTTCACCGTCCCTGATCCTGCGGTTTTCATTTTTAGCCAGGTTATGGGCACGCTTAATTCTCTGTACACAAAAAGAACATTTTTCCATGACGCCCTTGCTTCTGACGGTGACATCGGGATTGAACTGGAGGTTGAGCGGCTTGGGCTTTTTCCAGTCAAACCAGTTGAATTTTCTGACTTTGTACGGGCAGTTCTGGGCACAGAACCTTGTGCCGATACAGCGGTTGTAAACCTGGTTGTTAAGCCCTTCTTTTGAATGGTGGGGGGCATATACCGGGCAGACGGATTCACAGGGTGCAGCATCACAGTGCTGACACATCATGGGAAGGAAGATCAGTTTTTCATCATTGGTCTGATCCTGATAGCGTTCGATTCTCAACCAGGCCATTTCCCGGCCTTTTGTGAGCTGGTCTTTTCCAACGACACCGATATTGTTTTCCGCATAACAGGCTGCCACACATGCGCTGCACCCCACGCATTTATCCAGATCCACGATCATTCCCCATCGATATTTTTCATGCTCATGGGGCGAATATACATCGCGTTTTTCATCATATCCTTCTTTTGTGGGAAGAGTCAGCGGGAACTGGTTCATGGTCAGGCCCTCACCGTTTCCTTGCTCATGACCTTCATTTTTATGGCCGTGGGACTCATTTTTGGGCAGGTCATGATTGACCCTGTTTTTTTCCATCAGGTCTTTTTTGATCAGGTCGGTTTGGATCGACATGGATACGGCAATTTTTCTTTTGTACTGGGACCGGCTTCCGTCTGATTGGGGAAGGGCTTCCAATTTGCCTGTTTTTTTAACCTGAGTGGGGGTGATCAGATATGACAGGGAATCTGAAGAGTCAAGATTGCCGGATAATAATTGTATGGGACTGGTTGAGAGCCCGTTTGCATACCGCCCATATGCGCTGTGCCCCATACCGGTCTGCATGACAATCAGGTTCTGGGAAATCCCTTTGAAAGAATAGACCGGCGCCTGGATGGAAAGGCTTTCAGCTTCAATGTCTATAATATCTCCATGGGCGAATCCTAATTTTTTAAGGGTTTCAGGATGGATCATGGCCATGGTTTCCCAGGCAATGTTGGTAATGGGATCGGGGATCTCATTGAGCCAGGATTTATTGGCTCCCCGTCCGTCATACAGACGAAGGGAAGGGACAGCCAAAAATTTTAAGTCCTGGTTTTCAGATGGTTTGATCAGGGCAAGAGATTTTTTCAGGATTTTAAGTGATCCTTCATCAAAAGTGGGGATTTGGGAGAGAACATTCCCACTGGCATTAAATACGCCTCCCCTTTGAATCACCTGAATAAAATCGGCCTGTTTTTTTTCTTTTATATACTCGTAAAGATAGTTTGAAAGAAACTGGTAATAATGTTCAAAGGGTTGATCCACACCTGACAGTTTTAAAAAAATATCTCCAATGGAAGGGGCCTTCGTCAGTTGTCCCATGGCTGGTTGGAGCGTTGAAATACAGCCAGAATAGTTTTCATAGCTGTCCCATGTCTCAAGCGCCAGCTGCACCGGAAAAACCAGGTCTGCACTCTGGGAGGTCTCATCCATGAAATTTGAAAAACTGACGGTGAAGATTTCGTCGCGTTGGAAAAGTTGAGTCAAATCAGGGTTTGATGGGAAGGTGAACAAGGGATTGGTGTTATAAAATAAAACCAGATCCGAGGTGTCAACGGCTGTTTTAAAGAAATCAGCTGTCTGTTTTGCAGTCATGACTTTTTCAATGGCATGTCGTTTTTGAAAATTATATAAAGAAAGATCCTTGTCCAGCATCAGGTTAATGAGGGTGACTGCCAGGTCAAGTGCAAAGGCAGACTGATCATTGGGCGCGCCAGATGATCCCAGAACCAGTGGGCTGTCTGCTGAGAGCAGTTTTTTTGCCAACAGTGCCTGGTCCTTTGCTAAAAGCCCGGCCTGTTTTTCAATTGCAGCACCATCATATTTTGCTGTAATCTCTTTTAACTGTGTTAAAAACCGGTCAGGCAGATGATCAATCGTTTTGGTGTCCAGGATATGACGGATAAGTCCCAGGGCCACCATGAATTCTTTTCCCGCTGTAATGGGAAGAAATTTGTCTGCATTTGCAGCGGTCAGGGACATGTACGGCCCGGCATGGATGAAAACTTTCTTTGATCCGTTTTTTACAGCATGCATGGATTTGAATTTGCCGATATATTCCACCGGAGAGAGCCAGGTCTCTATGAAATCCGCCCCAAAGTTGAGGATAAAATCAGCTTTTTCCATATGAAAAGAAGGAAGCACACTTTTTGAAAAAATAGCCTCGTGAGCGGCTTTTAATGCATCGTGGGAGAAAGGCTCATACATGGCCGCAGGACTTGAATCAAATGTGTTTAATGCTTTTGAAAACAGGGTGGAAAGAGGCTGGGAAGTGATACCCGTCATCAGTTTTATGCGGTCGGCTCCTTTTTGGGCCGAGGCCTGCATTCTTTCTTTAAGGATGTTAAAGGCCTGATCAAAGGAGATGGATTTAAATGTCCGGCCTTCTCTGAGCTGCGGTGTAGTCAGTCTGTCCGGGTCATATACTGATTGAAGGGCAGCCTGGCCCCGGATGCACAATTTGCCCTGGTTCACCGGATGGGTGGGATTCCCTTCGAGCTTAATGACACGGCCTTCGCGGTTTTTTGCCAGGATACCACATCCTGCCGGACATTCCATACAAGTAGATGCATACCATACAGCTTTTCCTGTCACATGATCTTCTGGTGCACTGACAAGGGAAAAAATGTTTCTATCTATGTTTGAGTTGCAACCATACGTGACGGCAATGCTACCCAGTCCGGCGGTTTTGAGAAATGTTCGCCTATTCATTATACGTCCTTTTATCAGTATCGTACGGATAAATTGTCATGCATTTTCCTGAGTTTGGATGGCCTGCCATCGTGAAATTGGTTTTGCCTTAATAGATCATTGAACAATATCCAAATACCGGTTTTGAATTAAAGACCTCTCATTAAAAAGAAACATGCCGGGATATTATAACTATGCTACGGGTTTTAAGTTTAGCAAAAGCTTCATGACCGGATAGCAAATCTGAATATCCAGAATATTCTCAGTATGGACGATCGGGAATAATAAAAATTTCACTTTTCTGTCAGAAACTTCAGGCCAAATTTATCGAAACAAGGGTTGATTGTCAATCGGTTTATCTTATTTC
>JAQICW010000668.1 GCA_027858355.1 Desulfobacula sp. | reverse complement strand
GATTCTGCCAATGCCGATCATTTCATCCAATGGCATTGATGAAGAATTCTCCATAAAAAAAACTTTTGTTTTTCCCAGGCCAATCTTTGATGCAAAATAATCATTTAAACCATCATTGGCCTTGTCAAGATTTGTATGGGCAGAAAGGATACTGATACCATATTTTGCAGCAATTTCAATGGCACTGCCAGGCATTTTATTAAAATAAATGGATTTTTCCGGCTGAATCATTAAGGGATGGTGGGTGAGCACAAGATCACAATGGGCCTTTTTTGCAGCCATCATCAAGGGCATGGAAACATCAAGGGCGATCATCACTTTTTTTACTTCCCAGTTCAAATTGCCGACCTGAAGCCCTGAATTATCCCAGCCTTCAGCAATATCAAAAGGGGCAATAATATTAAGCCATTCCAGTATATCTTTTGTTTTCACCATGATAAACCCGGCTGAAAATAAAAAAAGCGTGGTATTTTACCACGCTTTTGATTTTGTATATCCAATCGATATTCTTCAGGCACATTCATATATAAATTGAATATCCTTTTTGGTTTTCACTTCCGCTCATCAAACATGCCCTTACTATTTATTGGTGGGCCCACCTGGGTTCGAACCAGGGACCGACCGGTTATGAGCCGGTGGCTCTGCCAAACTGAGCTATGGGCCCTTTTATTCACATAAACTTGCAATATATATATAAAAACAGTTTTTGTGTCAAGATTTAATTCTCAACTAATTTAATTCTCAATAAAGCTGTTGAGTTTTTTACTTCTTGTCGGATGTCGCAGCTTTCTTAATGCTTTTGCCTCAATCTGACGAATACGCTCCCTTGTCACTGTAAAATCCTTGCCCACTTCTTCCAGGGTATGGTCTGATTTTTCACCAATGCCAAACCTCATGCGAAGGACTTTTTCCTCCCGGGGTGTCAAAGTGGCCAGGATCTTCCTGGTTTGTTCTGCCAGGCTGAAATCAACGGCTGCATCCGAGGGAATGGCAAACTTTTTATCTTCTATAAAATCACCCAAATGGCTGTCTTCTTCCTCTCCAATAGGGGTCTCAAGAGAAATAGGTTCTTTTGCAATCTTTAAAACCCTTCGAACTTTTTCAATGGGGATTTCCATCTTTTCTGCGATTTCTTCCGGAGAGGGCTCCTTGCCCATTTCCTGCACAAGGTATCGGGATGTTCGAATCAGCTTGTTTATGGTTTCAATCATATGGACGGGGATCCTTATAGTTCTGGCCTGGTCTGCGATGGCTCTTGTGATGGCCTGCCTGATCCACCATGTGGCATATGTGGAAAATTTATATCCTCTTCTGTATTCAAATTTATCCACTGCCTTCATCAAACCGATGTTACCTTCCTGAATCAAGTCAAGGAATTGTAATCCTCTGTTTGTATATTTTTTTGCAATACTGACCACCAGTCTTAAATTTGCCCTTACCAATTCTCTTTTTGCAAAATCAGCATCCCTGCGCCCTTTATCAATGGTATCTGTAATCTGTCTTAAAAATGTTGAATCTCCTTTTATGTGATCTTTTCGTAAAGAAACCTGGTTTAAAAGGGAACAGATATCCTGGTATAATATTTTGGCTCGCTCCATGCTAATATCAGATCTGTCAGATGCCCACTTTATAAAGGTCTTTTCATCGGAACCTTGATCAAGCATTGTTTTGGGTTTGACTTTAAAGGTTTTAGCACATTCTTCAAACAGGGCGTCCACTTTATCAAACCAGGCAATGGTATTTCTAATGCTTTTTTCAATAGCATCAATAACATTGGATTCAAACCGCCATTTTTTTAATTCCTCAAATATGGTTTCCGTGTTATTAAAAATCTCGCTTGCGTAAGTCTCATATTTTTTAGATTTTTTTTTCTCCAGGAGCAACAGATCTCTTTTTTTCAGGGTTTCCTGGTGAATATCTTGTATTACTTTTAAAGAGTTTAAAAATTTTTCCTGTTTGGAAACTTCATCAACCACCCCATCCCCTTCATCCACATCCCTTAAAACATGCTTGGGCCGCACGGATTTTTTTTCCATCCTGGCGCCATAGATGAAAATCGTGGATAATGCTATGGGACAATCCAGCATGGTTCGCAGAATATCATGTTCCCCGCGTTCAATTTTTTTGGCAATTTCAATCTCACCTTCACGGCTGAGTAAAGTGACCATCCCCATTTCCTTGAGATACATTTTCACAGGATCTGTAACAGCACCAAACTCAATATCAGAACTATCTTTTTTAGGAGAAAGAATGGCTTTGGCAATTTCTTTTTTAATAGTTTCTTCAGTCTTTTCTTTTCCAGAGATTTTTTTAATTTTACCTTTAGCAACTTTTTTAGTTGCTGTTTTACCTGCTGCTTTAGCTTCTGTCTTAGTTGCTGTTTTAGTCGTTACTTTTGCAGCGCTTTTCTTTGTGGCCTTTTTTATTTTTTCTTTTTCCTTATCCACAAGTTTTATCCCAAGCTCTTTAAGTTGCAGAACAATATTTTCTATTTGTTCCAATGATTTTAAATCATCGGAAATTGCATCATTGATTTCGGCAAAAGAGAGGAAACCGGTTTTTTCACCTTTTTTAATCAGTTTTTTTAATTCTTTTTTACTAATCACAACATTCTCTCCAGACGTATTTGTCTTTACTGCCATAAAATGCCTCCCAAAGGCTTAGGACCACAATTGACATAAATTGAGGTCCTTAACTTAAAGTTATAATTGATCATGTAATTGCTGAATTTCTGCCTGCTTTTGTTTTAACAGATCCATTAAATCAGAATCACAGCCCTTTTCCGCACTTATAATTTTAGTTGTTAAAGTGTTTTCCTGCTTTTTTCTTACTCTAATAATTCTATGGATTATAGATAAAGCAGTTTGATGAATATCCTGTTCTGAAAAAAAATCATCCATGGCATAGGAAGCTATAAGTTCCTGGTCCTCAGTATTTTCCATACCAGCCATAACATTTGTAATGAAGGCTTCTTTTTGGGGATCCATACTTAAAATTTTCTGTGCCAGGTGTTTTAATTTTTCAGAATAGAAATAATCTAAAACCTCTTTGTCTTTAACTTCACCTATGATTTCAGGATAGTTCAGCATCAATGAAATCATTTGTTCTTCTCTTCGATCAGATTCAAGCTTAGCATCCTGTTTTTTCCCATCACTTAAAAAGGATTTTTTTCCGGGATGATTTAAATATTGTTCTCTGACCTTCTCCAAAACAGCTTTTTCATCAATATTCAGGGTTTCGGCAAGCTCTTTTACATATAAAGATCTTAATGCGCTGTCTTGAATCAGAATCAAATGCTGTTTCATATCATCTAAAATTCTGATTCGTCCTTCCACAGACAGCCCATGTGCATCAATGGAAACCTGCAAAAGAAACTGCATTATGGTTTTGGCATTTAAAGCCAGTTCAGTAAATGCTTTTTGCCCATGTTTTACCACATAGGAATCTGGATCATTTCCTTGTGGAAGCACAAGGATTCTTGTATCAACACCCTCATTCATAAAAATTTTAATACTTCTTTTGGCAGCATTAATTCCAGCTGTATCAGAGTCAAAAACCAATACCATCCTGGGAGCATATCCTTTAAGTATCCTGACATGATCAGCAGTTAATGCCGTACCAAGACTTGCCACTGTGTTTTTAATACCGTGTTGATACAGGGATAAAAAATCAAAATATCCTTCAACAATGTAGACTAAACCTTGCTGCCGGCAAAATTGTTTTGATGCATGGAGGCCGTAAAGGATACGACTTTTGTTATATACCGGCGTTTCAGGGGAATTCATATATTTTGGCATGGAATCATCCATCACCCTGCCGCCAAACCCTGCCACCTGCATATTTATATCAAAAATAGGAAACATGATACGATTTCTAAACCGGTCATAATACCCATTATTCTGCTTTCTTTCCAAAATCAAACCACTTTGGACTGCAATATTTTTAGAAATTTTCCGCTCTTTTAAAACCTTAACAATGGTATCCCAGTTATCTGGTGAAAACCCCAACCTGAACAGCTCGATCGTATCGTCTAAAATCCCTCTGTCTTTAAGGTATTGTCTTGCAATCTCTCCTGTCTTTGAATTTTTTAATTCATCAAAATAAGTTCCCATAACTATTTTATTCAACCGGAACAGATTCTCTTTAAGGTGAAGCTGTCTTTTTATTGCAGGATCAATTTCCTTGGTTTCTATTGTTATATTATACTTGCGGGCCATCATTTTTGCAGCCTCAGGAAACGTAATTCCATGATATTTCATTACATAGGACAATACATTTCCACCAGCACTGCAGCCAAAACAATGGAAGATCTGTTTGCTTGCATTTACAGAAAAAGAAGGGGTTTTTTCAGAGTGAAACGGGCATACGCCAAAAAAATTTCTTCCAGATTTTTTTAAAATAACAGAGTCTGAAATGACATCAACAATATCTGAAGTATTTAAAATCTCTGAAACTTTTTCCTCAGGAATATACATCTTGGCGGCGCTGACTCCAAAATTTAACGGGTTATCAAATAAAACAAGCTAAGTATTTAAAATTACATGTCAATAATTATCTTTATAGATAATTATTATTTTGCAATCCTGATGGCTTCTTTTAAATCAAGGGTTCCTTCATAAAGTGCCCTTCCGGTTATAACTCCGGTCACACCATGGCTTTCTATTTCAAGAAGATTTTTAATATCCTGAAGGGTACTTACTCCACCGGATGCCACGATGGGTATTGACACAGCGCAAGCTAGTGCAGCTGTTTCTTCAATGTTAGGGCCGGTCTGCATGCCGTCCTTGTGTATATCAGTAAAATTGATTGCTGAAACACCGCAGGACTCAAATTCTTTTGCCAGATCAATGGCAAGGGTTTCAGATGTCCGGCTCCAACCTTCCACTGCAACCCACCCATTTCTGGCATCAATCCCAACGATAATTTTATCTGGAAATAGTTTGCAGGCATCTTTGACAAATCCTGGATGATAAAGCGCTTCACTTCCAACAATGACCTTTGAGACACCTGCAGCCAAATACATTTCAATGGTTGTAAGATCTCTGATACCTCCACCAACCTGTATGGGGACATTTATGCCGGCTAAAATATCCTGTATGGTTTTAAGATTTTTTACCTGTTTTGCAAAAGCACCATCAAGATCCACCACATGGATAAGACTTGCACCGCAAGCCTCCCATCTTTTAACCATCATTACTGGATCATCCGAGTAATGAGTGGTATCTTCCATCCGGCCCTGTAAAAGCCGGACACATTTGCCTTGTTTAATATCAACAGCCGGTATGATTAGCATTTACGCTCACTGTATTTTGAATTTTTGTACAATTGGAAGTGAGTAAACAATTTTTAAAGACTTCCCTTGCTGGACAGGACATTGGAAATGCTTTCATCAGTTCTGGTGGCCATATGCAAAGATTTTCCAAAGGCTTTAAAAATCGATTCAAGGACATGATGCTCATTTTCACCATAATACGAATTAACATGAAGGTTAATGGCCCCTTGAACACAAAATGCCTGGAAAAATTCTTTGGCAAGATAGGCATCAAACCTTCCTTTCACTTTAAGATCGCTTGGAAAATTGTAAACAAGATAGGGTCTGTTTGACACATCGATGGTAACCCTTGACAAGGCTTCATCCATTGGAACACAGCTATCTCCAAACCGGATAATGGATTTTTTATTTTCAAGCGCTTTTGAAAGCGCCTGCCCAAGAACCAGACCGATATCCTCAACCGTGTGGTGATAATCAACGTCGAGATCTCCTTTGGCAGTGATCTCAAGATCAAAAAAACCATGGACTGTGAAAGCTGTAAGCATGTGGTCAAAAAAAGGAATTCCCGTTGAAATATCTGCCTTGCCTGAACCATCTAAATCAAAACCAATGTTTATCGCAGTCTCTTTTGTTTTTCGGGAAACGTTTGCCTTTCGATCCATAAGAAAATCCTTGAATTGCTTTCAGATCAGTTATAACCAACTCATATATGAATAAACCCCATCAAAACTAATCTTTTAAGATACACAAATCAATTTTTTTTGTCAAATATTTTTTTGTTCGATATTTTTTTAATCCAATACAAATCTTTTATAAATTTAAGGACTTAATACGAAACCGCCCTTTATTGTTACCGAACCTATTTGATCAATTTTATAACCTGCTTGAATTTATCACCCTGGGCAGCCCGCAACAATTCAAAAAATACCATTTCAACACAGGTAACCTGACCGCCGGACTGAACAATCCTCTGGATGCCGATCTCCTTGTTTTCTTTTGTTCTGGAAGAAACACAGTCTGTGACCACCTGGACCTGGCAGCCTTGTTTATTGATCAAGTCATATCCCGTCTGAAATACACAGATATGGGTCTCAATGCCGGTTAAAAGAACCTGGGTTCTCCCGGCTTTTTTGAATTCTTCCATAAATCGAGGTTCGCCACAGCATGAAAATGAAAATTTTTCAATGGGCGCATTGTCTTTCAAATGTTTGGAAACAGCTTCTGTGGTTGGTCCTAAATTCTTTGGGATCTGTTCCATCCATATGACAGGCACCCCAAGAATTTCCATCCCCTGAATCAGGTTCCCAAGTGATTTAAACAATTTATCTTTTTCATGCATTAACTGGGCCAGCTGTCCTTGAACATCTATCAGCAGCAGTATGGTATTATCAATGGCAAACATCATCTTCCTCCTTTGAATAGATTTATAAAAACATAATTTGTAATTCCTGTTATTTTTTGTTAATTTTAATACAATAAACAAAGAATCAATACAAATAA
>JAQICW010000657.1 GCA_027858355.1 Desulfobacula sp. | reverse complement strand
CAACCCATGTTGTGACAAATGCTGTTTTACTTTTTTATAAAATTCTTTGGCATAAAGTTTGGTCAACTCCGGTGTGGAAGGATCTGGCATGTCAATAATAATGACATCCCAGTAGCCTGAAACATCGCTCAAAAATTTATCTGCATCAACATTCATCACTTTTACATCGGCAAGTTTATAGGGTTCAGGTTGTTTTATGGGATGCTTTTTTTTATTAGTTTCAAGATAAAGTCGTCTATTGATCCCCGGGGTAATTCCATTTCCTGAAATGGTAACAAGGCGGGAGTCTTTAAAGGCATCCTGATTAATTCTCTTTAAAACAGGGTGGGTTTGGGCAAGACGGGTCATTTCAGGATCCAGATCCACCAGAAGCACTTGTTTTACCTCTTTATATTTCAAGACCTCTCTTAAGGCACACCCATCCCCGCCACCCAGGATAAGCACCCTTTCTTTGATCGGGGCAAGATTCATGACAGGATGCACCATGGGCTCATGGTACCTTTGTTCGTCAGTGCTACAAAATTGCAGGTTCCCGTTTAAAAAAAGTCTGACTTCATCAAAGGGTTTGTAATGGGTAATGGCGATATGCTGGTATTGGGTTGTTTTGCTTAAAATAATGGGGTCATCGTACAGGGGCTGTTCAATCTTTATGTTCCATTGCCGGTTATTGAGATATCCATATGATATGGCACAAAAAGTAAGCACCATGACAGCCGGTACCAGGAATCCTGTTTTTAACAATCCTTTTTTTGAAAAATAGACAAAGGTGACAAAGGCCAGGAAAAAATTGGCTCCGGCCGTCAGAAAGGCTGCTTCAGTGATGGGCGTAAATCTTAAGAAAACAAATACAAAGATGAATGATCCTATGAGACTGCCAAGGTAATCAGCGCTCAGGATGTTTCCAAGGTTGGTGGATAACTCTTTACTAAAGTCATTGTTGATCCTGATAATAATGGGAATTTCAAGCCCGATCATGATGCCTATAAAACTGACAAAAAAATAGAGAACCAGAATGTAATGGGAAGTATAACCATAGGATATATAGGTCAGGGTAGGAGAGAATCCTCCCACAAGCGCTAAGCTTGTTTCAACCCAGATAAAAGCATAAATAAGATATTTTTTTGGAATCTGTGCCTGGATCAGGCTGCCAAATCCCATCCAGAACAGCATGAGTCCTATGACCATGGCCCATTGTTCAAAGGAATTGCCAAGTATCATGGAGGCAAGGCTTGCCTGGATATACTCAAGTATAATACCGCAGGCACCACTTGCAAACATACAGGCACACAGCAGCACTGATGCAAAGCTTAAGCCGGCTCTTGTTTTTGTCATGTGATTACATGGAGAAAGCTATGATAATCGCAACGGCATTAATAGCACTTACCACAACGATAAGGGCAGCCACATTCCGGTCTTCCTTGACTTCCGTTGCAATATTGGTTGTGGGCAAAAGAAGCTTGTCAACAACTACACTAAAAATCAACAGCATAACAATTCCAAAAGCTGCATATATGCCAAAACCGGCAAGATCATTGACCCATCCTGTAAACGGCCCTGAAATACTTGACCTGAGAATAATGCCCAGGGCTATGAGGATACCGCCAAGCCCGATACCAGCTGCAAGATTATTATCTTTTATCTCATTTCTTACATTAAAGGGCGTGATCAGCTCATAAAGAAATCCAAAAACCAGCAGGGCCATTTGGCCCAGAATAAAAAAGAGAACGGTACTGGCAATACTCTGGAAAAAGTTTCCGCCGGCTCCTGAAATGGATCCATTAAGAATAAATCCCGTGGCAATATACATCCCTGCTTCAACCATACCCACGGCTGCGTTCCCCACAACTTTACTTCCGTCAGGCTGGGTAAATTCTTTGACGCATTCTTCATCATTATTGATATTGCCCAGCATGATGAAATCATTGATGAACCTGGATGAGAACATGAATCCAGTTATAATTAGCCCATCAACCAGCAATTGGATCACATCAAGGAAAAAACCTTTTGAAGATCCGCCCATGGCCCCTGACAATGCAATAGCAATACCGAGATAAAGCCCGGCCCTTCTGAGTCCAACAGCAACGTTCCCGTCATCAATATGAACATCATCATCAAATTCTTTGGTCCGCCAGTCATCCACTCGTTTAACCAGCCAGACAAAAAAGATACCCACAATGACATAGGTAAATGCTTGACTAAGCCCTGCAAGAGTTACAGCTATATCCATTCTTTCCTCCTTAGAATTGTTCTATTTACCTTTACTTTTCGGTCCACCGCCACGAAGATTGGCCCCGGCACCTCTGACAGAAGCGGCTTGAGATTTAAACCCGCCGCTTTTTGCAAAATTTGTACTCTGAAACTTTGGTGATTGTTTTAGTAAGGTGCCGGATGTGCCATATTTCTGGAACCCTTTTTGGGTTTTACCAAAATATGGCCGGCTGTTTCTATAATTATTATTCCAGCCATTCCAGGAATTGTACGAATAATAGGAAGGCCGCGAACTAAAGAGCATAGAAAAAAGGGCATATTTCCCATACCAGGACCAGAATTGATTGCCAGAATTATTTTTTTCCCATTTCCCGTATTTTGAATTGCCTACATAGGCCATTCCAGGCGGCGCTGCCTGGGTCAGCCGGTCCTGTTCAAACACACCATAGGGTTTAACCAGAATGGCCATGCCAAGGTATTCAAGATTGGCATCATAAAAGTTTGCATCCACCTTTTCCCAATCCGTCTCCCTGGTTTCACCGTTTTTTTCCAGCGTATATTTATGAAAATAAGCTTCCTTTGAATCTTCAACCCAGAAAGAAGCAGCATTGTGTCCTCTTCCCGGCCATTGTTCGGCAGGGTTAATGGACAAGTCTTTCCACAGGTTGCCGATCTTGCTTGAAAAACTTGAACCGGTGAAGCCTGCCTTAATGACTGCAATGGTATCCAGGTTATCAGCCGTTAATGCTTCGTATAATTCAGGACTGACCTCACGTTGAAAGGTGGCAAATTTTGGATCATAATAATCTGAATTTTCATTCCAGGATTCCCTTTTTATGGTCACAAAAAATTCTTCTTTCATGTCTTTAAGAATTTTTGTGTAACTATCATACAGCTGGGCCATTTCTCCAGTTATTTTTTTTTCAAGGCTTTTGGCCTGTGCCAGGCCTGAAGCAAGCGCTTGTGTACTATCAGTAAAAGCGGCATAGTCAGCAGTTGAGCCTGCTTCATGTCTTGCAAATTCAGCAGTTACAACACTCAAATGATCTTGAGACTGCCTTTCAAGTTTTGACAGCGGCGCAAACCGGGTGTTTATTTTTTCACTTAAATCAGGAAAATCAGTGCTTGCTTTTGCCAGAGGTCCGGTTTTTATTTCATTTACAATCCGGCTGATATGTTCGGCATCTTTTTTTGACCGGGAGTGTAAACTTGTGGCATTAACAATTGTCTCCCTGATTTTTGAAAACCGTAAGACAGGGCTTCTGGCAATATCTTCAGCATCCTGGAGAACCTTTTTTATCCGGGTAATCTGCTGTTTAACCCGGGGGGCAAGTTCGGGTTTATTCTTGTTGATCAAGGGTTTCAAGTCTTTGTCATAAAGTATTTTTGCTCTTTTAAGTTCATCCTGGGCCAGTTGAAACTTTTGAGCCCAGTTTTCCTTTAAGGCAAAAGCTTTAACAGCCTTAAATTCAGATGATTTCGTAAGGCTTAAATATTTATCCTTATGTTTGTCCACCTGGGATTGGCCGGTCTTAATGGCGTTGGGAAGGGCACTGGCTTCATTCTTAAGTTCTTTGGGAAGACCTGCACCGCATCCTGTCAGAACAACAACCAGGCCTGCAATGGTCAATCCTGCAATGAAGTTCATAAGGAAATGTTTTCTAACCATCCTTAAAGGTCTCCTTTGCTGATGATGTTAATACTATCCGGGTTAACAGGGCTTGAGGTATAAATCTGGTATTCATCCTTGCCTGATCCTGACCATTCCTCAATGGTGAGAAATTTAGTTTGGGCTTCATTTTCAAATTCATACATATAGACTTTTTCTTGCTTTGTCCCCCTATAATAAACTGAGGCCCAGTCATCGTCATACCAGAATTTCTCGCCATTGATCACGACCACGTCTTTGTCATCGGCAATCTGGTCCAGATCATCTTCATCTATGGACTCTCCTGCATCATCTTTTAAATTCCTGAATGAAAATCGCTCAAGGGTCATGGAAACTTCAAGCTCATCATCGAATTCCCACTCAAAATTAACAACTTGTCCGATTTCAAGGCAAAGACAGGTCAATTCATAAATAAAATACCCTTTTTTGTTTTTAAAATCATCAGAGGTCTCTTCGTATTTATTTAAGCTTTTTACAAAATAGGTGTTGCCAAGATATTCAAAAAATGAATTGCTGGCGGCATCTTTTATACTCAATAACGTCTTTTCTTGTCTGGAAACAAGATCTTCTTTTTTAAGGGTTCTTATGGCACTTAATCTTTCCTGAAAAGATTTTTGTGTTGCAATATCAAGCATGGAATACCTCCAAATTTAAAACAGGCAGATTTATGTGTTTTGGCTTATGCGTCAGCACGTCTTGCTGTTAATGCATCGGTTCTTGCCCGGAATCGGTCGTTCATTTTCCCGAGAGCATTGGAACTCTGGGATGCAATATTAATGGTTTCCTGTGAAATCAGAGCATAGGTTTCAAATGCCTGTTCATAGGTTTGACACGCTTCTTCAAGAGCTTCAATATTTACAGTCATGCTCTGGCTCATTTTTGCTCCTTTGATGGCGGCGTTGCCAATGACTTTGGCAGTGTCTTTCATGGTCTCGGCAGCAGCCTTCTGAACCATATCCAGGTGTTGCATTGTCTCCATCTGCTGCTCAGCGGCAACCCTTACAGCCAGGGCATTTTTAACAGCCGTTGAAAGAATCATGTCAGTCCTCTGGACCAGCCTTCTGACCAGGTGGGAATTTCTCACCATCATCTCTCCGCCAAACCGTGTCTGGAGATTTGAGTTGTCAATGGTCTGGAGATCCACCACAGCCATGGCAAGGTCACTGGTCAGTGTGGTCAGGGCTTCTTTGTTTCTCGGGTCTTCAATTGTTGCCAAGTGATCCATCAGCTTCTGCCAGATGATCTGTCCCAGAAAGATTTGTTCCTGGAGTCTTGGCTGGATCTCTTTTAAAGAATCACAAATGGTGGAAAGTTCTGATGCATCAAAGGCCACCTGATCAGCTTCATTCCTTAAATGATCTCGGATACCGTCAATGGTTGAATTAACTGTTTCCCTCCGCTCTGCGATGATCTTAAGTATCTCATCTCCTTTGGGCAACCGGCTAACTGTCTTTGTGAACAGACCAAACATTTTTTTAGGAAAGGACATCTCAGCTCTTGCCACCATGGTGGGGTTTACCTTGTCCAGCTCCATTTTAATGGCCAGAATATTTTTCCCCACAGGAGAAGAGTCATCAGCAGCAACACTTTTAAGTACATTGCCCATTTTACGGTCATAAAGAGTCACCTGGGCCTGGGTCTCGTCCATAATTTCCTTGCCCAGGCCGAAAACAAAATTGCCAAGTTGCCAGTCAGTGGGATCAGCTTTTATTTTTTCAATAAATTCAATGGCCTGGGCTTCAATGGCCTGTATATCTTCAACAGCCAGGTGCTTAGGTTGCACAGGTTCAAGATTGGAAGGGGACTGGACCGGGGTTAAGGCTCCCTGCCCCGAAACCTGGGTTACTTCGGCAAGGACTGGGGCTTTTGCCTGTTGACCAACACTTTGAAGGTCTTGCGCCACATCATTCATGTTATCCTCCTAAAAAGACATTATTTTTAATACGTTTATTTTTTTATGAAAATTTGCCAGCAAGAAAATTTGCCATGGTCTTAAATTCTGCGGTCTCATTTTTCTCAACAATATCCCTGGACCGGTTGGAGACCTCATGCAGACTTTCTATGGTTTTTTTAAACATGTCAAACTGATTTTTCCGGCTGTCTGATGACAAATCAAGGTATTCCTTAACAGTTTTGTAAAGATGCTCCCTGCCGATTTTTTTAATTTCATAGGTCAGGGTCTCGCCGGGATATCTTTCCATCATGGAAGGTGTGATCACCATAAGATCATCAATAATGGCTTCTATTTCCCCAGTCATTTCCAGGGGAAAATCATGGTCTTTTCTCAGCATAATATTCAACTTTAATAAAGAATCCAGGATGGTTTTGTACTCCTGATCAGGAGATATCTCAGCCTTAGGGGCGAAAGAAGAGGATTCACTGTATTTTGATTCAGAGTCCCTGGCTTTATTCTTTTTCATATAAATGGCAAAGCCGATAATAGCAATAAGAAAAATTGCTGTAGCAATGATCATTGTCATTGTGTTGCTCCTTGGTTTAATGTATTCATACCAACACTATTTTCATAAAAAAATAATGCAAAACTTTATATTTACAAGGTTAAAACTTGTAACACTTTATATGGGGTGTCTTGAAAAATCAAGAAAGGAACAAGGTAATAGATAGGTAATCATGAATAAAAACAAGACATCACCATTGGTAGAAATTAAAAAACAACCCTTTTTTTATGGCTACACCATCATCCTGGCTTCCTTTTTTATCCAGGCCATTGTCTGGGGGATCAGCAATAGCTTCGGTATATTTTTTACCCCTTTAATAAATGAATTCAACTGGTCAAGAGCAACCATCTCAGGCGCGGCCTCATTATGTTTCCTGGTGCATGGTTTATCCAGTATGCTCCTGGGAAACCGGAACGACAGGTTTGGGCCAAAGCTTATCATGAGTGCCTGTGGCATCTTCCTTGGAACAGGGTTCTTGCTGATGGCAAAAGTTAATTCTATCTGGCAGCTATACCTGTTCTATGGACTGGTTGTCGGTATTGGGCTCGGCGGTATAGATGTTATCCCTATGTCAACTGTAGCAAGATGGTTTAAAAAAAAACGGGGTATGATGGGCGGTATCATCAAAGTGGGTACCGGGGTTGGAATGGTTATCATGCCTTTTTTCATCACATGGCTTTTAAAAGGTTATGGGTGGCGCACCTCATTTACTATGTTAGCAGTTATTATTCTAGTATCTGTCATATTTCTTGCCCAGTTTCTGGTGCGAGACCCCATCCAGAAAGCACAATTCATTGACAATGAAAACCCCCATACATCGGGGAAATTAAATAAAACAGAAGAAGGATTGACCTTTCAACAAGCCATCCGCACCAGACAATTATGGACAATTTGTGCCATCTATTTTATCATCCTCGTCTGTGTCTACACCATCCTGATACACATTGTTCAGCACGCCATTGATCTTGGCATCCCAACGGCAGTTGCGGCCGGGGTTCTTGCCACAGTTGGCGGAGTGAGCATTTCTGGAAGATTTCTAATGGGTGGGGCCGGAGACAAAATCGGAGAGAAACAAGCATTGCTTATCTGCCTCTTGTTTCTATTAACCGCGCTTAGTTGGCTACAGATAGCCAAAACCTTATGGATGTTTTATTTGTTCGCCATAATATACGGGTTTGCCCATGGCGGGTTTTTTTCCTTAGTTTCACCTTTGATTGCAAGGCAGTTCGGGACAAGGACTCATGGTCTTCTTTACGGGATTGTCATTTTTTCCAGCACCATTGGCGGCGCCATTGGTCCTTTTATGGCAGGATATATATTTGATGTGACCCATAGCTATAAAATCGTTTTTTTAATCCTGACAGCACTGTGCATCATTGCCATTTTCCTGACCGCTTCACTGAAACCGCTGATTAGAAACAAAAGCGTATGAGATAAAGTTTATCAAAAGAAAATTATTAGTATTTGCCTGATAAATAAAATTTGTGGTAAATAGAAAATCTATATTAAAAAATAACATCAAGGATACAAAAATACATGGAAACAGATAATAAAAAAGGGCATTTTATTGAATCAATTATTATTAAAGATATAGAAAACAATAAAAACAAAGGAAAGGTTATCACGCGTTTTCCGCCTGAGCCCAATGGATATATTCATATCGGCCATGCAAAATCCATTTGTCTGAATTTCAATATGGCCCATAAATTTAATGGCACCTGTAATTTAAGATTTGACGACTCCAACCCGGCAAAAGAAAAACAAATCTATATTGATTCCATTAAATCCACGGTCAACTGGCTGGGATTTGAATTTGGAACCCCTTTATTTGCATCCGACTATTTTGAAAAACTCCATGCATTTGCCGTTGAATTGATTAAAAAGGGGAAAGCCTATGTGTGCAGCCTCAGCCCAGAGGACATCAGAAAATACAGGGGCACTTTAACTGAACCAGGAAAAGACAGTCCCTACAGGGAAAGAACTGTTGAGGAAAACCTGGATCTTTTTACCAGGATGAAAAGCGGTGAATTTGACGAGGGAGAACACACCCTAAGGGCAAAAATCGATATGGCATCCCCAAATATCAACCTTCGCGATCCCATCATCTACAGGGTGAAAAAAGCCTCCCATCCCAGGACAGGAGATCAATGGTGCATATATCCCATGTATGATTTTACCCATTGCCTTTCAGATGCTCTGGAAGGTATTACCCATTCCCTTTGCAGCCTTGAATTTCAAGATCACAGACCCTTGTACGACTGGACCCTGGATGAACTTGAAACCCCCTGCCATCCCCAGCAGATTGAATTTGCACGATTGAATATAAATTATACTCTTTTGAGTAAAAGAAAACTGCAGAGGCTTGTGGAGGAAAACCATGTGCAGGGCTGGGATGACCCACGACTCCCAACCCTGGAGGGAATGAAAAGAAGAGGATATACCCCTGAATCCATCAGAAACTTCTGCGACATTATCGGCGTTTCCAAAAAAGAAAGCCGCATCGATATGACAATCCTGGAAAACTGCCTGAGAGATGACTTAAACGAAAAAGCCCCCAGGGTCATGGGCGTGTTGCAACCATTAAAAATTACCATTAAAAATTATCCCCATGGCCAAACCGAGGAACTTAGCGCTAAAAACCATCCCCAGAAGGAAGAAATGGGAACAAGAACCATCACCTTTTCCAAAGAAATCTATGTGGAGCAGGATGATTTCATGGAAGATCCACCGAAAAAATTCTTCCGCCTGGGCCCGGGCCGGGAAGTCCGGCTGCGATATGCCTATCTTATTACCTGCAAAGAGGTTATCAAGGATGAGGCCGGGAATGTGATCGAACTGATCTGTACCTATGATCCTGAAACAAAGGGCGGGAATGCCCCTGACGGCAGAAAAGTAAAGGGCACCATTCACTGGGTCAATGCCAATGATTGCATTGATGCAAAAGTAAGGCTCTATGACCGCTTGTTTAAAGATGAGAACCCGGAACAGAACAAACAGGATTTTATTGAAAACCTGAATCCTGATTCCCTGAAAGAGCTTGAGTTCTGCAAGCTGGAAAAAAGCCTGATCAATGCTGAGCCTGAAACTGCGTATCAGTTTGAAAGGCTGGGATACTTTTGCATGGATTCCAAAGATGCCACCAAAGAAAAACCAGTGTTTAACAGAACTGTGAGCTTAAGGGATGTCTGGGCAAAACAGTCAAAAAAATAAATTATTCAAACCGCCAGGTGGTGCCTTGCTGGCCGTCCTCAAGGGTTATATTCTTAGTTTGAAGAAGATCCCTGATCTCATCAGCCCTTGAAAAATTCTTGTTTTTACGCGCATCTGCCCGCTGTTGGATCAAGTCTTCAATTTCAGATGGATCAATGGCCATATCTGCCATACCCTTGTCTTTTTTAGCTTTAAAATAAAATTGAGGGTCCAGCAGAAATATTCCCAGGATATTGGAGATGGCTTTAATATCATTATAAAAAAGATTTAAGATTTCCAGAAGACAATCACCTGGATTATCATGGATATCATCCATAAGTCTGTTCCCTTTTTTGACTGCTTCAAAAACAGAACCCAGGGCCTTTGCAGAATTAAAATCATCATTCATGGCAAAGGAAAAATCATCCCACAGCTCTCCTTTTTGGGAGACATCAGCTTTACACCCTATGCTTTCAAGTCTATCAAGAAAGGAATAAATCCTGTCCAGACCCATGGAAGTTTCTTTCATGGAGTCTTCACTGTAATCAATGGGGCTTCTATAATGATTTGACAGAAGGAACATGCGGATCACTTCCGGGGAATATATTGAAAGAACTTCCTTGATCATGGTAAAATTATCCAGGGATTTTGACATTTTTTCATTGTTAATATCCACAAATCCATTGTGAATCCAATATTTGACAAATTGGCAGCCAAATACAGCCTCGCTCTGGGCGATCTCGTTTTCATGGTGAGGAAAAATCAAGTCTTTGCCACCCCCGTGGATATCAAAGCTTTCTCCAAGATATTCATAGCTCATGGCTGAACACTCGATATGCCAGCCAGGTCTTCCCTTGCCCCAGGGGCTTTCCCAGAAAGGTTCGCCTGGTTTGGCAGGTTTCCACAGGGTAAAATCCAGAGGGCTCTTCTTTTTTTCATCCACTGCAATCCTTGCCCCTGCCCTCATGTCATCGGGGTTCCGGCCGGAAAGTTTTCCAT
>JAQICW010000609.1 GCA_027858355.1 Desulfobacula sp. | reverse complement strand
TAACAAATTTGTTAAACAATACCTCTGCCTCCTTAGAAACCATGGACCCCCTATCCTGGCTAACCCTTATAGAATGGAGCTTTGACAGCAATTTATGCACCCTTTCAAGGGGTGTTTTGTCTACCGTCAAATACTCAGGCATTTTGCCCATTTCCACATCAATGATTTCAATGTTCGCCTCAATGGATTCTATGACGGATAAATCTTCTCTTAAAAGGTTTTCTGCAGCGCTTATTCTTCTTGCCTGAAGATCATCAACAACAGTGATTTTTGCCTGGATCATCGTCAGGTCAGTGAAATCTCTAATTGCTCTGAGCCTTCGTTCTCCTGCAATAAGCTGAAATCTGTCTTTTTTTTGTGGTCTAATGGGTTCAATCAATCCATCCTGTACAATACTTACTGCAAGCTCTCTTAACCTTTCTTCATCAAAATATTTGCGATGTTGATAGGGAGAAGGATCGATCATTTTAATGTTTATCATAGAAAAAGAAAAAGGAGAATTTTTATTGTCTGTTATGGGCATGATCCAAATCCCCTATAAAAAAATTTCATTGCACTGGTTTAAAAGTGTAGATGTTTTATAAAAAATATTATCAAAAAAGTAAAACTAAATGACATTTGAAGTTTCTAAAAAAGGGACAATTATTCTATTTCCATGTCCCATCCCACTTCAGGTGTCCAAAATCAAACAGGGTAAAAAGATGTCAGGATTGGGAATTTGGACGATAGAGCGATTTTTTTGCAGTTAAGTGCGGGCCGTGTTTTTTATATATTATAAAATATAATGGGTTAAAATCGCTAATGACAAGGGGCTTAGTTCATATAATTTAATACAAGGATAAAAATAATATTTTCCCTAAACACAAAATATGGGAATCTGTTATGATTAAAAAAATCAGAATAGTACTCCTGCTATCCTACAATTTTAATTTCCATCCAGCACTTCACGTACCTTTTGTGCAAGATCTTTCATAATGATTGGTTTAAATAGAAACCCCTTAATACCCAGAGATGCCGCCTTTTCTTCAGACATGTTTTCACTGAATCCTGTACAAAGGAATATGGGAATATCAGGGCGTATTTTAATCAGTTCAATTGCAAGTTTATCTCCCGGCATATTCGGCATTGCCATATCAGTGATGACAAGGTCAAATTTATTAGGATTTGCACGGAAAGCTTCGAGAGCTTCAAGGCTGCTGGTACGTGAAGTAACTTTATAACCCAAGTGCTCCAGCAGTTGTTTTTCCATTGTAATGATGGGTTCCTCATCATCCACAAGCAGAATTCGTTCCGTGCCGCCCTGAATTTTTGCCTTCGATTGGATGATCCGCTCTTCAGAAAGGCTCTTCACTATAGGAAAATAGACATTAAATTCACTGCCTTTTCCTAACTCACTATTTACCTGGATGGTCCCCCCCATGCCTTTAACGATGCCATGCACCACGGAAAGTCCCATCCCAGTACCCTTACCTTTCTCTTTAGTGGTAAAAAAAGGATCAAAGATTTTTTCTATTAATTGTTTACTCATTCCTATGCCTGTATCCGCTATGATCAGGCAGGCATAACCCCCGGGTTCCATATCCTGGCTTAGCACGTCCTGTTTATCAATTTCTATTTCTTTAAGGCTGACTCTAAGCTCCCCTCCAGCATATTCCATGGCATGATAGGCATTGGTTGAAAGATTCATGACAATCTGATGAATTTTCGTGGGGTCCCCTTTGATCGCACCACAGTCAGGGTTGATATCAAGCTTGATATCAATTGTTGTGGGGATTGTAGCCCTTATCAGTTTTAATGCTTCTTTGACAAGAGGCTGTATCTTTATCAGAATAAATTCACTGCTTTCTTGACGGGCAAATGCTAGGATTTGTTTAACAAGATCCTTGGCTCTTAAGGCAGCGGTATTAATTGCCTTCAGATTACCAATGGAAGGGCTATCTTCAGGTGTATCCATTAAAAGTAGCTCCGTATGACCCATGATCGGAAAAAGAATATTATTAAAATCATGGGCAATGCCACCTGCAAGTGTGCCTATGGATTCCAATTGTTGCGCGTGGTGCATTTCCATTTCAATTTGTTGTTTTTCTTTTTCAGCATATCTTCGCATGATAATGCCGGCAAGTGTGTTGGCAACTGCTGACAGAAATTCTACTTCAGTCTCATCATACGAATGACCTGCTTCAAGGTAGATGTTTATTACTCCGAGTGTCTCCGATTCAGATAAAATGGGAATACAATAATGGCCGTGGTCGTCCATACCCCCTTCGATATATATATCATGCCGTTCATCTATTTTGGCAGAGAATTCGACTTTGGCAGAAAGTGCGGCCCGGCCGCAAATACATTTGCCAAAAGGGATTTCAGCGCATTTAGCTTCAAGTTCCTTATCTAATCCCTTTTGCACTTTCCTAATTAAAATATCTTTTCTGTCCTCTACAAGGAAAATACAGCCTTTCGGTTCGACTGTAAGCCATTGTATCGATAGAATAAGGTCCAAACAATTTTTTAATATCCACTCAACTGGTTGCTCAGTTACCGAAGCTCGCAACAATGCATTGATGACCTTCTGGGTATCGCGACTTCGAATGATTTCATTCTCAGCAGCTTTTCTGGTTGAAATATCCCTAACGATCGCAAGCACTGATGGTATTGATCCATAATCAAATATGGAGGCGCTCACTTCTACTGGTATCCGCCGTCCATCTTTCGTAAGATTTTCAGTAAAAAATATGGCCTGTCCTGATTGATGCAATTGTTTAATAATTAATGGGATTTTTTTTAACTGCTCTGGAACTGCAATATCTAAAATTCCCATTTTTAAAAACTCAGCTTTTGTATAACCGAGAAGATGGCACGCTTTATCATTTACCTCTAAAAATCGCCCTGGGCCATGAGGATTGATCTCATGAACATAAATAGCATCGTTTGCTTTTTGCAGTAACAGGCGATATTTCTTTTCACTCTCCTTAAACGAGGTTTGTAACTCAATTCCTTTTGTAATGTCAAAAACAATGCCGTCAATCCCATCAAAGATCCCATCCTTTGTGAAGCAGTTCGTCTTATGATCTCTCACCCACCTAATTGTTCCATCTTTTGCAACAATCCTGTATTCCTGTACCATGGATATCTTTTCTTCTAATAAGCCTTTTGTTTCTTCAAAGACCAGCTCTTTATCATCAGGATGAATAATTTCAATCCAGTTCACTTTTTTCAAATTAAAGTCTTCGATAGAATAGCCACATAATGCCTGGCTGTTTGAGATAATTTTAGCTGACCAGTCTGGGTTAGCCCGGTACACCATGCCTGGTAGATTGGAAAATAGCCCTTTAAATGCTTGATCCTTTAATAATATTTCCTTTTTAAGGGTTTTAATCTGTAATTCAAGATCAAAAATTCTTTGTTCATAATGGATACAATCATTTGTTTCAGTCAATGCTATCTCCAATACTTTTTGAGATTATGATTTTAGAATATACCAATGATTATAGTTTGACAAACCAAAATATTAATACACTCATCCGGAAGTTACTCCAAAAAAAATTTTATCCCAAACTTAAATTCGATTTTACCAGTGTCTTTTGATAACAATTATAGAGTACCCCATCTGGTATAAGCAATTTTTTAGTTTGAGATTTTACATTCAAATATATGGATTGAAGGTAGTTTCAAAGTGACAAACCCTTATGGAATCTATATTGGAGACTAAAAAACATCGTCCAAATCGAAATCATCGTCCAATGCCAGCTCAAACAAAGTCTGTATAGCATTGACATCTGATCAGCTGATGCGTTTTGTCACGTAGATTTAAAATAGAACAAAATGAATGGATAATAACAAGCTGGAATTAAGAGCAAAGGAAGAACAATGTTCTAAAAATGGTCCAAAGCCCTTTTTCTGGTAAAAAAACAAAAAATAGAGTAAAAAAATATAATAGTGAGCCTTCCAAAAACTATTTCTGGAAAATACTCATTGTTTCTGCAAGAGGCTCTACTGATAAATTTTAAAAAAGAATTGTTTTTCATTAGAATTCGGAATCGGGCGATCATTCAGGCTTAAGCCCTATACCGTATTCTTTCATTTTTTTATAGAGCAGTGTTCTGTGGATTCCAAGGAGTTTTGACGCTTTTGCCTTGTTGTAATTTGTTCTGGCAAGAGCCTGGTAAATGGCTTTTATCTGGGCCTGGCTCTGGGCATTTTTAAGTGTGGGTTTTTTCTTTTTCCCCTGGACCTGTGTATTGTAATCCAGATGGAAAGGCAGATCACCCTTGTAAATGGTGTTGTTGTCAGATGAATACATGGCACGTTCGAGAACATTTGACAATTCCCGGGCATTCCCGGGCCAGTCATAGTTTTGTAATTCCTTAGCCGCAGTTTTTTCTATGTCCATGTCCGAACGATTGGCTGCCAGGGTCATTTTTTTTAAAAGATGATTGGCAAGGGGCAGGATATCCTTTTGCCGCTTTCTTAAAGGCGGGATATATAAGGGTATGACATTCAGGCGATAAAAAAGGTCTTTTCTGAATTTCTGTTTTTCCATCAACTCTTTAAGATTTTGATTTGTGGCACAAATCACTCTGAAATCAGATCTGATAATTTTAGTGTCGCCTATTCTTTCAAACTCCTTTTCTTCAAGTACCCTAAGCAGCTTGGGTTGCATCTCAAGGGGAAGATCGCCGATTTCATCAAGGAATATAGTGCCATTATTGGCAAGCTCAAATTTACCAGGCTTCCCCTTGACTTTAGCCCCTGTAAAGGCGCCTTCCACATACCCGAACAATTCTGACTCCAAAAGATCCTTTGGTATTGCAGCACAGTTAATCCGTACAAAGGAGTGGTACTTTCGCGGGCTTGCATTGTGGATTGCCTGGGAAAAAAGCTCCTTGCCTGTCCCGCTCTCTCCTGTGACCAGAACGGTTGAATCATTTAATGCAGCCTTTTGGGCTTCGTCTTTCAGGTATTTTATTTCGCTGCTTTCTCCGATGATGCAATTAAATGTATATTTGGTTGACCTAAGGTCAAAGAGTTCTTTTTCAAACAGCTGGACTTTTGATTCAAGCATGGACAGCTTTGACGCAAGTTGTTTTACTTCTTCGACATTCTGGAACATGACCTGACCATAGACGGCAATCACTTTGCCGTCTTTTTTAATGGGAATTCTTTGAACAACCATATCATGCCCGTTTATTCGGTGTGATTTATTTATTTCCGCTTTTCCAGTTCTGGCAACGATATGCATTCTGCTGTTTTCAATCACTTCACTGCAATGCCTGCCGATCTGGGCATCCGGGTCAAGATTTAAAAACCGCCCATAGGGTTTATTAAAATGGGTGACATAACCGTCTGCATCGGTGATGGTGCTCCCGGCATTAATATTATCAAATATCAGTTGATACAGCTCAATTTTTTTTTGCAATTCCTGAATGGGGATTTTATTTTCCGTCATGATGAATTCCTTTTATAAACTGTATTTTCAAATCGACTAAACTGTCTTTAAGCAACTACATGTATAAAAGTTGCTACATTTTTTCAACTATAAAACGTTAAAAAATAAAAGTCGACAAAAATATTAAAATTTATAAAACCCACAACCGCAGGGATATCAAATGTTCCTGTCTCATCGCATGACTGCCTGGCCTGAAACTTGCTATATACGTATTTAAAAAGGGAACATCTATTTATGAAATGTATATTTTCTTAAGAGATATTTGAAAGGGTAAACATGTTAATTGTAATAGTGCAATTACTTTTCAAACAAAATCAGGAAAAATGGGTAACACTTTTTTCATCTGATTTTGGGTTTAAAAACCCTGTTAAATATTCCCAAATTTTATTTTTTTGCTCA
>JAQICW010000602.1 GCA_027858355.1 Desulfobacula sp. | reverse complement strand
ATATTAATTATCGTTTTATACAAAAAGATCATTGGGTTTGCTTTTCTTTGCCATTATTCCGTATTGATTAAATAAAGGATTCCAAAACATAAAAAAAACAGATTGGCTGTCCATGCACTTATGATGGGAGGCAGAATGGTTCCATATCCAAGAGACAGACAGAATCCATACATGATCCAGTACATGAATGCGATCACAACACCGATGGCTATGGCCACTGGGATATTTTCTTTTACAAAGGATCGTATACCAGTAGCCGCACCCGTCAAAGCCATAATGATACAAATAAAGGGGAATGCAATTTTTCCATTCAAATCAACGATATAGGTTGTTGCATCATATCCTTCTTCTTCAACCTTATTGACGTATTTTTTCAATTCAAAAAAACTCATTTCTTCAGATTTTTTTGAAACCGCTTCAAGATCTTCCGGCTTAAATGCTAAGGGGATATTTTTTTTATCATACAATTTTACATCATAATCCATGCTGTTTTCCATATGGGTCTGCTCGATAACATTTTCAAAAACCCATTCTCCCTGTTCAAAATATCCTTTTTGAGCATCAATTCTTGACTCAAGGCTGAAATTTTTTCTTAAAGATGTAATGGTGATACCGGCAATAGATTGCTTGGCCGGATCATAAAAATTGATGTGGATCAGTTTGTTTTCAGATTTCGCCCAGATATCTTTCCTTACAGAAAAATAATTCTCCTTTTTTTTTATCACATTGTATTTTATGAAATTGGCTTTGGCCATGGAAACCGGGATAATGGTTTCCCCTAAAAAAAACATGAAAACGGCAAAAGCCGCACTGACCAGGATGGCAGGTTTTATAAGGAAATAAATACTTATACCACTGGACCTGATGGCTAAAAGCTCATTGTTCCTGTTCATCAGTCCAAAAACTATAATTGTTGCAAGCAGAATACTTGCCGGGGTCAGTTGAACAAACATAAAAGGAACTTTCAACAGGACATATCCAAAGGCTCCTAAAAGGGAAAGATCTGAATTTAACCACCTGTCCATCTTGGAAATATAATCAATAAATACAAACAGCACCAGAATCATCAATTGGATGATGGAAAAAAATCTTAAAAATTCCTTTAACCAGTATTTATGCAGGCAATACATATTTTATACTTTTCGCTTAACCCTTTTTTTTACGGCCAATGCAGCCCTTTTTACAAATACGGGAAATGTGACCGGTTTTTCTTTAGCATTTCTGACAAGAAAAAAAATCCCGATCCCTCCCATAATAACATTTGGCAACCACATACCTAAAACAGGAGGATAATCTCCTGTTTCTCCGGCTGACCATCCTATAGCAAGAAGAAAATAATACAAAAGAAAAAAAGAAATCCCAAGCCCAAAGCCTGAAGAACGTCTGAAAGAGGCCGATTGAATACCCAAAGGAAATGCAAGCAGGCCTAAAGACAGGCAGGCGAAAGGAATAGAAAATTTCTCATGCAATTCCATAAGCGCCGCGTTCAAATGCTCTTTATTTGTAATGCCTGACCTTATAAGTCGTATCAGATCCACCAGGTTTCTCTCATCCAATTCCTTTGATATTTTCCCAGTGCCTTTATTCATGCTGTTTAAATCAATATTGATATCATAATTTTCAAATTGAATACTGCTTACTGATCCTTCCTCCATATCCACCTGATTGATGATGCCATTATAAAGTCTTATGGTATACACCTGCTCATCATTAAGCCATATTAATTTCCCTGAAGGCGCAATAGAAATACTGATGACCCCTTTTGTTCTTCTGTCTTCAATAAAAATATCTTTTAATGTTTTTGTTTTCATGTCCACGTAGGAGACATAAATCATGACATCTTCCAATTCTGAATTGAATTGCCTTTCCTGCAGGGCAGCATCAATACTTGATCTCGCAAGTTCAATACTTTTCTTTTTAATGGACAGTTTCCCCCAGGACACCCCAAAAACTGTTATGCACATCGTCAAAAAAACCCCTGAAAAACAAAAAATCAACACTGGTGGCAATAATTTATACAGGGATACACCCGCACCTTTTAATGCAACGATCTCATTTTCCTGTGACATGCCCATAAACGTCAAAAGGATAGATATCATGACAGACATGGGGATGGTATATCCCAGAAATTTTGGAAGTGTATAAATCACCATAAGTGCAATAGATGAAATATCAGCATTATAGTTCACAACCATATTGGTGATTTCCGGTATACGTGTCATCAAAAAAACAAATGTCAGAAAAAAAAGGCTGATGGCAAAGGGAGACAGAAATTCCTTGAAAATATATCTGTTTATTATATTAAAACTTTTCATTTCCAGGAAAAATATAAGTTAGCGGGCAAATAGTCAAGATATGATAAAAAGATTAGGTTTTCATTCCCTGATTTTCATGATACTAAATTGCCTATGAAATGTGTGATAATAGCCAATGGTGACCTTGAATACACAAAGGACATTCTATACACGATCAAGAATGCCCAAATGATTATTAGTGCCGATGGTGGTGCCAGGCATTTAAGAGCATTAAATATTTTACCCCATGTAATGATAGGTGACTTTGACTCAATCCATCCGGACGACCAGGTCTTTTTCAAGGAAAAACAAGTAAAAACAATCACCTTTTCTTCACGAAAAGACAATACTGATACGGAACTTTGCCTATCCTGGGCTTTGGAAAACTATGCAACAGATATCACCCTTTTAGGCGTCACCGGCACCAGGCTGGATCATACATTAGCCAATATTTTTCTGTTAAAAAAACTCGCCAGGCAGGATATACCTGCAAGAATAATAAATAAGAATAATGAAATTCATATCTTAACGGATTTTATAGAGCTTAAAGGCGGGCCCAAAGATTTTTTGTCCATTATCCCCATTACAGAAAAAGTTACCGGGATCACGCTTAAAGGGCTTGAATATCCCTTGGTTAACGCAACCTTGGAAATGGGATCTTGTCTTGGTGTCAGCAATTTTTTTAAGGAGACGGTGGCATCTGTTTCCATAAAAAAAGGAAGCCTCATTGTAATAAAATCAAGAGATTAACCTGGAAAAACTTGCAATGGGTATAGTTTTGTCATCAGGGCTATGAATCGGTAGAGGATAGTGCAAGAGCATCAATCGCCTGGGGAAGAAACAAATAACCCATAAAGGGTTAAAATAGTATCAGAATCAAAAAAAAGGCGGTCAAAATGAATGATCGCCTTTTCTTTTAAAAAAAATCAAACCTGTTAATCCCCACAGGTACCGCCGGAGCCACAACTTCCGCATCCAGAGGATTCTCCCATGTCAATATTGGAATCAAGATGAAATCCCATCCCGGTAAAATCAATTTTAATATTTTCAGCTTTTTGCATAAAATCTTTGTCAACAACAAATTTCAGGCCTTTAACATCAAAGGTATCATCATTGTCTTTTGGCTCATCCAGAGCCATGGCA
>JAQICW010000563.1 GCA_027858355.1 Desulfobacula sp. | reverse complement strand
GTGTCATCCCCATGTCTTAGCCTTGATATTGGAACCAACTTATTTGTCTTGTGAATTTCTGGTAAGGATTAAAAAAAATATAAAATGTGATTGCATGGACTATGCAACAAGGGAGCAGCGTGACTGGATCATTGATCAGGCTGATGCAATTATTGAAAAACTTGGTATTTGTATTTAGTATAGTTATAGGAAATTTAAATGCTTAAAATTATTCCTTTGGGTGGTCTTGGTGAAATAGGTCTCAATATGATGGTGATTGAATATGACGAGGTCATGTTTATCATTGATGCCGGACTTATGTTCCCTGAAGACTACATGCTGGGTGTGGATATTGTGATCCCGGCCATGGATTATATCAGGGAAAATTGTGACAAGATCCATGGCATTATCATTACCCATGCCCATGAGGACCATATCGGGGCGTTGCCATACCTTCTAAAGGAAATCAGGCTTCCTGTATATGGAACAGCCTTTACCCTGGGGATTGTCAGAAATAAGCTCGTTGAGTTTGATCTCAATAAATTTGTTGATTTAAACCTTGTGAATACAGGCGAAACCCTTTCAATAGAACCCTTTGAAATAGAATTTATTCGTGTCAGCCACTCTACGATTGACGGTGTCGGGCTTGCCATCCAAACCCCTGAAGGTGTAATTGTTCATACTGGTGATTTTAGAATCAGTCATAACGCAGACAAGATGAAGAACACGGATATTTCAAGTTTTGCAAGACTTGGAGAAAAAGGTGTTAAGGTTCTGATGTCGGATTCCACCAATGTTGAAATCAAAGGGTATACAATGCCTGAGCAGGAAGTGGCAAAAAACCTTGAAAAACTTATTACCGCTGCCAATGGCAGGGTGATTGTTGCCTTGTTTGCCTCAAATGTATCCAGAGTAAAACAGGTGATTGATATAGCCGTCCGCAGCCATCGTAAGGTAATTTTTAATGGCCGGAGTATGGAGCAAATTATTGCAGTGGCAACCGAACTTGGGCATATCCAATGCCCTTCCAATACCATACTGGATGTAAAACAGATTGGCAATTACAGGGATGATGAAGTTGTCATTATTACAACGGGCAGCCAGGGGGAGCCAATGTCAGCCCTGGTAAGAATGGCTTCTGGCACACACAAGCATATTAAGATTAAAAAGGGTGACAATGTAATTTTGTCTTCCAAAGATATCCCGGGAAATGAAAAAGCCATTGCCAGCATTATCAATAAGCTGTACCGCAGGGGTGCAGAAGTAGTGTATTCAAAAATTGCACAGATCCATACATCTGGCCATGCCCATCAGGAAGAGCTTAAAATGATGCTGAATTTGATCAAACCCGAATATTTTATCCCTATTCATGGGGAATATCGTCATTTGGTGATTCACGCAAGACTCGCCGAAAAACAGGGTATGCCAAGGGAAAATGTAGTTGTGGCTGAGGATGGAGATATTATTGTTTTTGATAAGGATGGTGGCAGGATAGAAGGCCACGTACATACGGGTAGAATCTTTGTTGATGGTAAAGGGATCGGTGATGTAGGAAGAAGCGTTTTAAAGGAGAGACGGGAACTTTCTGAAGGAGGGCTTGTTGTTGTCACCATGGTCATTGATGAGGAGACAGGTCATGTCCTTTACGGACCGGAATTGATTTCAAAAGGGTTTGTTTTTGATTCTGTCACAGGATACCTGGTTGATGATGCCCAGTGTGTTATCCTTGAAATTGTAGAAGAGATAGAACCCGGAACTGAAGCACGGATAGAACTGATCAGAAAAAAAATGCAAAAAGCCCTGAAACAATATTTTGCCTTTACCATAAACCGCAAACCCTTAATTGTACCAGTGATTATTGAAGTATGAAAAAAGAACTCTATGGTATACTACTTTTTTTTTCCATTGTATTAACTTCGGTCAGCTTTTTTTCCTATAATGTTGCAGATCCCTGTGTAGGGAATAATTTTTTCATCATTCCAGATAATATCCACAATGCTTTCGGGCTGTTAGGAGCCCATTTTGCCGGTTTTTTTATTTTTCTGTTCGGGTTGGGTGCGTTCTGGATTCCGCTTGTCTTAGGTTTTTGCAGCGTATGGCTTTTAAAGGGAAGATCTGTAAAAATAATCCTGCTGACCCTTTTGGGAGGTCTTTTCTTAATGATTTGTACGGGCGGCCTATTATTTCTTTTTAAAGACGACTACCCCTTGTTGGGTACAACTATATCTTCGGGTGGTATTATTGGTAATACCTTTACCTCATTTTTGTTAAAATACGCCAATATCACCGGCTGTATTATTGTCTTGTTGTTTTTCCTGATCACGGGTTTTATTCTTGCCACAGGGATATCTATTATTTCTCTGGGGCTGTTTTTAAGACAGAAAACCATTGAACTTTTAACAATCATTAGAGATGATTTTCAGGAGTTTATTATTTTTTTTCAAGAAAAGTATAAAAATTGGAAAAAAAAAAGAGATCAAGCTGAAAAAGAAATTGATATTACCCCTGACTTTACTAAAAAAGATATTCTTATTAAAATTCCTGAAAAGACTCTGGAAAGAGAGTTCCTGCAAGAGCCGGAAGACATTTTTGAGCCGACAATAGTGGAATTGGAAGAAGACGATTCAGACTTTAAACCAGATGTGGAATTTAGCGATATCCGGGAAAAAGTTGAATTTAATCTCCCATTGATTTCATTTTTAGATGAGAAAAAAAAGGTTGAAAAAGACATTGATACAGACCTTTTGAAAGAGAAAAGCAGAATTCTGGAAAGTAAACTCAATGACTTTAACGTATTCGGAGAGGTGGTTGAAATACTGCCGGGTCCTGTTATCACAACCTTTGAATATCGCCCGGCATCTGGAATCAAAATCTCTAAGATCGCTGGTTTGTCTGATGATCTGGCCCTGGCCTTAAGTGCCATAAGCATTCGGATCATAGCCCCCATTCCAGGCCGGGACGTCGTTGGAATTGAGATCCCAAATGAAGAAAGGGAAATCGTTAATTTAAGAGAATTGATGGCATCAAAAGAGTTTGTCCAGTCTTCATCCATGCTGACCCTGGGACTGGGAAAAGACCTTATGGGAAGGCCAGTGGTGACAAAAATGGATTCCATGCCCCATCTTCTCATCGCCGGTGCCACAGGAACAGGTAAGAGTGTCGGGTTAAATGCAATGATTATAAGCCTTTTGTACAAAGGCACTCCCGATGATGTTAAAATGATCATGATTGATCCCAAACGTATTGAGCTTTCTGTGTATAATGATATTCCCCATTTGATTTCTCCTGTGGTTACAGATATGAAAAAGGCAACCAATGCTCTTTTCTGGGCAGTCAGGGAGATGGAAAGGCGATATGAACTGCTGGAACAGACAGGGTTTAGAAATATTGTCCAGTATAACAATATGGTGAAGTCACAGATCAAGAAAAAGATTGAAGATCCAGATGAGGTCGATAAAGAGCAGTTTAAAAAACTTCCCTATATTGTTGTCATCGTGGATGAACTGGCAGATCTTATGATGGTGGCCTCAAAAGACGTGGAATTTGCATTGACAAGGCTTGCCCAGATGGCAAGGGCAGCAGGAATTCATCTGATTATTGCCACCCAGAGACCCTCTGTTGATGTGCTCACAGGAAGTATTAAAGCCAATTTCCCCACCCGGATTTCATTTCAGGTGTCTTCCAAGGTTGATGCCAGAACCATTTTTGACGGCGGTGGACCTGAGAGTCTTTTGGGAAACGGAGATATGTTGTTCTGCCCTCCTGGAACAGGAAAACTTGTAAGGATTCAGTGTGCCTATATTTCTGAACGAGAGATCGCCAGGGTGACTAAATTTTTAAAAGAGCAGAGATCCCCGGATTATATTGAAGATATTACAATAGGCGATAGCGATAATGACGAGAAAGCGTTTGATGACTCTGACTATGATGACAAATATGATGAGGCAGTGGCCCTGGTGACAAAAACCCGTCAGGCATCTATCTCTTTTGTACAGCGACGTCTTCGCATCGGTTATAACCGTGCCGCGCGGCTGGTTGAAATAATGGAATATGAGGGGATTGTCGGTCCCCAGATCGGTTCAAAACCCAGAGAAATACTTGTCAGAAGCTATGATGAAGATTGATTTTGATGTATGGAATAGCATCAAGGGCTTTATGGATGGAGAGGAAGCCCAAAGGCTTTACAGCATTGCCCTTAAAGCAGCAGTGAACGGGCCTGTCCTTGAAATTGGAAGCTATTGCGGCAAATCCGCCTATATTATCGGATCTGCATGCAAAACAAAAAATTCCATTCTCTTTTCCATTGATCACCATAAGGGATCTGAGGAACAGCAGCCCTGCGAAGAGTATTTTGACCCTGATTTGTTTGACACAAAATTATCAAGAGTGAATACCTTTCCATTTTTCCAGGAAACCATCATCCAGACAGCCCTTGAAAATACAGTGGTGCCAATTGTTGCATCGTCCAACATTGCTGGGAAAATGTGGAAAACACCCATTTCAATGCTGTTTATAGATGGGGGGCATTCCTTTGAGGTAGCGCATAATGATTATCTGACCTGGGCCTGCCATATCAAACCCAACGGGTTTATGGTGATTCATGATATTTTCAAGGACCCTGAAAAAGGGGGACAGGCTCCCCGACAGGTATATGAAATTGCTATTGCATCAGGGGATTATGAAGAACTGGAAATGACAAAAACCCTGGGAGTCTTGAAAAGAAAATAAGGAATAAATTTTTATGATAGAACCTGTTCTTGAAATAATAAAAAAATATTATCTTGAATTGCTCCCGTTTAACAAGATCCTGGGCATTGATATTGATTCTCTTGATTATGAAACTGGCGAAGCTGTCACAAGTTTTAACATGACAAAAGATCTCATCGGAAATTCAACAGCCGGCATCCTGCATGGAGGGGTGACAGCGTCTGTTATTGATTTAACGGGTGGACTTTCTGCCCTTATCTCCTGTGCAAAATCTCATGAAGGCAAATCCCTTGATTTTATCGAAAAAAAATTGACGTCCTCGGCCACTATAGACATGCGGGTGGATTACTTAAGACCAGGCCAGGGCAACTCATTTCAATGCAAAAGCCGGATCATCCGGGCAGGCTCCAGGATTGTTGTTGCCAAAATAGATCTGTATAATGAAAAACAAACCAGGATTGCCACAGGTACTGCAACCTATCTGATCGCCTAAGGACTTCAGATATAATATTGTTAGAAAAAGTGCAAGGGATTTGAAATTATAATTCATCTGATTTTTTTTTCATTTTTTTTAAAGATTTTTTGAATTCTTCACACGGGTCAGCATAGGAGACTCTCTGGGTAAACCAAAGAAAATCTGCCGGGGAAATTTTTTCAAATCCAGCAAGCTCCAAAGGAAGGACATATTCCAATAAGCCTGACGGCTTTACACTGATTTCCTTTAAAGCGATGTTGACCTGTTTAATGGTCTTATCAACTGCGGCAACCCTGTTAATCACCCCAAGGCCATACTCGGTATGTCCGCCGCCAATAATGATGACAATGGGTCCTTTGCGATGTTTATACAGCCGGGTGATGGATAATGCCATTTTGTCATTTCTTGCCACCCAGGTATCATACAGCCGCGCCTGCATTCGTTCATTGCCCATGCCACAGTGAACTGCTTTGAAAATGGAAAACATGAAGTCTTTGTAAGTCTCATCAGATAATTGTGTCGTAAAGACCAGCTCTTTTTCAATGGGGCTGATCCCGTTTATTCCTTTTCGCGTAATTCTTTTTTTCAATGTAGCGGGCAGATCAATCCCTGCCACCTGGAGTTTTTCTTCTTTAGCAAGGCTTAAGAGATCATAATAATAGTTCCACATTTTATCTGACTGGGTGTCCCATCTCAGTTTTTTTCTCAGATCAATTTCAATAATTTTTTCTATTTTTTTTGTATGGGTCACTTTTCCAG